>NZ_VPAN01000092.1:0-2334 GCF_013419225.1 Acinetobacter sp. YH12097
TGATATGTATGACCAAAACCTGATGGCTGAATATCATATTCGGTATGGTGGCTATGGCGGTATTGCCTATCACCATGTTGCAGATAATTATGTTGCCCTGTTTAGCCACTTTATTCCATGTGGTGTATGGGAAGCAATTTATATCATTGAAGGCTTACTACAAAATAAATCAGACATTCAACCAGATACCATTCATGCAGATACTCAAGGGCAATCTGCCCCAGTTTTTGCTCTAGCTCATTTGTTAGGTATCAATCTTATGCCACGTATCCGAAACTGGCATGACCTAAAGACGTTCAAACCTAGCAAAGATGTGAAATATAAGCATATAGATAGCCTATTTAAAGATGTGGTGAATTGGGAAATTATCGAAACCCACTGGCAAGATTTGCTTCAAGTCGTTTTATCCATCAAAACAGGTAAAATTTCGTCTTCCATGATTCTACGGAAACTTGGTAACTACAGTCGTAAAAACCGCTTATATCAAGCATTTCGAGAGTTAGGTCGTGTTGTACGAACCGTCTTTCTACTACAATATATTTCTGACCTAGATTTGCGTGAGCAAATTACAGCAACCACTAATAAAGTTGAAGCATATAATGGCTTTACCAAATGGCTATTCTTTGGTGGTGGCGGTACGATTGCAGAAAATGATCCAGAGGAACAAGAGAAGATCATTAAATATAATGACTTAGTGGCTAATGCTCTTATCTATCACAATGTAGTGGATCAAACTCGTATCTTAAAAGAACTGGTCAATGAGGGCTATCCTGTCAATCGAGAAGATATTGCCAGATTAAGCCCCTACGTCACCAGTCATATCAAACGGTTCGGGGACTATATCATTGATATCAATGTTGTGCCTGATCCTGTGGATGTGGAGTTTAGTTTGGATGGTAGCTAGAGAATATTGATGATATAAGATCTTGTTTATTGAAAGCTTAATTAGGCGAAAAAGAACCTATATGACAGAGTTGAAGCCAGTAAACTTTTATTTTTACTCACATCTTCTCAGCCAGATCAATAACTGATTATGGGTAATAATGACTTAGAATATTTTTAGTAGCTCGAATACTTTTTCTTTAAATTTTTCTCACTATTATCACTCTGATAGAATTAATCTATAAAATACTATTTCATACTCCTAATATCTACACCTATACAAAAAGCAATTTTTCCATCATCTAAATCATACTCTTTTGGCAAAGAATTCACTCCATCTTGTTTTATTCGAGCATCAAAAATTACTAAATAACTTCTTTTTGCGTCACGAACACTCATATATGATTTAAGTTGTTCAAAACCACCTTCAGCATATGTTTTAGAATATCCATTCCCACAAATTTTTAGCTCAACTATAAACTCACTTCCTAAAATATTAATGATTAAGTCAATTCGACCTCCAGCTAAAACTGTCTCTTTATAAATATTTGCATTACTTACTAATGCTTGTAAATCTTGAACCAATAATGCTCGACCTATATTTTCTGGATTTTGAACATACTCTTGATTTGAATATGATTTCCAAAATGCATCTGCATTTTTTTGACATCTAGATTTAAAACCTTGTAAATAATCTAAAAATCTATCATGTGTGCTTGGAAATATATCTGCTTTATAATTTGAAATTTGCTGAACACCTAGAATTCTCTGCTCACGAATTTCTAATTTTGTATTTTCCAAATAGTCACTTATTTGATCCAAGTTTGGATCCAGTTTAATAGCACTTTCAAACATCTGTTCAGCTAAATTGTAATCACTTATTTTATAAGCAGATAATCCAGCAATATAAAATCCATGAGAAACCGTTGGATGTTTCCTTGCTAAATCTAAACTAAATTGTATTGCTTCAGAATAGTTCTGATTTTTATACAAAGCCATTGATAAAAGGATGTTATTTTTTATAAATGATGGATAAAGGGCTTTTGCTCTACTAAAGTAATCAATTGCTATAGGATATTTAGATTTTTTTATTAAATTTTCACCATAGAAACTTAACAAATAGGCTTGTGCTATTCTAGCTGAAGAATCCGTATCCTTTTCAAGAATATCAATTTGTTCTTCTATAAAGAACTGTAACTCATTTTCTGGAATATTCCCCAATTCCTCAATATTTTTGATAATTTCAATTTTTCTTTTAATTCTATCGTTATCTATATCCTCACTATTTTTATCTAAAAGTGCAGATTCGAGAGTAGGCAAAGCAGCAAGTAATGTGTCCCGTTTCTTAATAGTTTCTTCCAGTTCCTCAGAAATTCCCATTTTATCTAAGCATATTTGCTTAATATTTAATGCACCTGCTAAACAATCCCTATCCTCAATAAAATGTTGAAG
>NZ_VPAN01000093.1:0-2005 GCF_013419225.1 Acinetobacter sp. YH12097
ATACCCTATGCGCAAGTACCTTGCGGCTATGCCAATCAATCACAGCACATAAATAAACAAAGCCTTTTGCCATAGGGATATACGTTATATCCGTAGACCACACTTGATTACTGCGCTGAATAGCCAACCCTTTGAGCAGATATGGATATTTACGGTGAGCTTGATTAGCCTGGCTTAAATTTGGTTTGCAATATAACGCCTGAATACCCATTTTCTTCATTAAAGTACGTGTATGACGTCGTCCTATATGATGTCCTTGACGATTCAACAAATCACGCATCATACGACTGCCTGCAAAAGGATATTGCATATGTAATTCATCAATACATCGCATCAGCTTCAGATCTGATGCACTCACAGGTTTTGGGCGATAGTAATAACAACCACGGGAGACTTTCAGCAGCTTAGCTTGCTTAGATACTGAAATCTGAAGTGAGTCGTCGATTAACTTTTGTGGTTGAAGCGGCCCAGTTTCTTCAACACACCTTCTAAAAAATCAATTTCTAATGCCTGCTCACCGATTTTTGCATGTAGTTTTTTTAGATCGATGGGTGGTTCTGTTGGAGCTTTTGATTGATCGAAAGCTTGCGAGGAAGCTGAGATCAATTGATTTTTCCAGTCAATAATTTGGTTTTGATGAACATCAAACTCAGCACTCAATTCAGCAAGTGTTTTTTCTGCTTTAATCGCAGCAAGTGCTACCTTAGCTTTAAAATCATTTGAATGATTTCTTCTTGGTCTACGTGCCATAAAATACTCCATATATTGATGTTTATAACATCATTTGAGGAGCAGAATATCACTTATAGGAGTTGTTCAAATTTACGGATCCATCTCTCTACTTTGGATCTTTAATTTATTAATCATACAAATGCTGTTTTTACAAAAGAATCAATATTTCGGTTTGGTCTGTCTTTTGACATATTTGCCCATTTTGAGCCTAGCGATATTGGACGCTCAACTCGTTGTGCTGTTGTTATCTACTTTTATCTGTACAGCGGCAATAAAATTCTGGCTGCTCGGTAGGAAATCAAAACCAATAAAGCTGCAAGTACCTAGCGTATTTCTGATACAGAAATATAGCCCACTCTAGCTCAATCAAAATAAACTAATTATTCGTCAGGCATTTCATAAAAGATTTCTAACCCATCGTATTGTCAGTATCGGTATATCAGTTACTGCGGTCGTGATTTTGTATTGATTCGCCACACAGGTGGATACTTGGAACATCATGAGCCTTGATTTCACTGCTTCACAATTATTCCAATTAATGTGTGCCGTCTATATTGCACTGAGTTTATTCAATCTAGGCGTGATCAAAATGGACTTAAAATCAAATTTTGAATCTGCAGAACGCTTCTGGATCATTCAAGGGTTCACACTTTGGCAGCTCAGGAAATACGAATACTGTGTTTTATTGATAATTGGCTTGGTGATGAGTGTGCTAGTATTGCTGTGGCTACTGCTGAAAGGTGGATTCGTTGATGTGCTATTAATGGCGACATTATTTGGTATCGTCATTCCATTTATTCAGTGGTTGTATAGAAAGTCTGAAGAAGTGCACGGTGTTATGCCAGTTTTAATGTTTATCTTATGGGTGCCTGTGGCGTATTGCATGCTTTCTGTACGCTAAAAACACTTTTTTAAGTAAAAAACGCTGATTTAGTAGAATAAATAAACAAACGTAATGAAAAACTAAAAATAAATGAAAAAGGGTGTTGCAACGGATGTGAAATGCTGTAGAATGCACATCCATCGGCGGTGATGAAGATTAAAACTTCTGGTAAAACAATGACTTAGTTGAATTGATTAAGTTGGGTTTTATTTAATAAGTTTAAAAATAATTTGAATTACTGGTTGACTCTTTAGAAATAAAGGGTAATATAGCCGACCTAGCTTGCTGGTGACGAACCAACAAGAAGATCATTAAGAGATTATGAAGAACAACTTGTGTGGATTTTTACTGGTTGATCAATCGAAAATATTTCATTGATTGATGGTAGAA
>NZ_VPAN01000094.1:0-1962 GCF_013419225.1 Acinetobacter sp. YH12097
AAAACCTTATTATTGGAAACCTGTGCTTTGGACGAGGGCATACTGTCTACTTACAACAGGTGGAGCGACAATTGATGTAATTCGAGAATACATCCAAAACCAAGAAAGACCCGACTGAAAAGGCGTGTTATCCATCTCCATCTAAATCACAGATTATAGATGGAGAATTCCGCACATTTAGTTAAAACATAAGAGCTTTTGCCCTTTAGTTTACCCACTAAATTAGACACTGAATGTTTAGGGTGAACACTTACAAGCATGTGAATATGATCATCCTCGCCATTAAACTCAATGAGTTCACAATTCATTTGCAAGCAAGTTTCTTTCATAATCTCTTTTAAAGAAGTCAGTATTTCCATTGTTAATACATCTCTTCGGTATTTTGTAACAAATACTAGATGAACAATATTGTTAAAAATACATGATCTACCTGTTCTCCACTCGTACATATTAACCACACACTAGATTTACATTGATCTTATTTTGAGCAAAAATAAGCTTGTTCACTAGAGGTTTTTTTAATTGCTATCAGGCATCAGATTAAGGGCATATCCAACTGAACATCAAAAACTAATTTTAAGTCAGTGGATGGGTTGTGCTCGTTTTATTTGGAATGCCAAATGTGATGAAGATAAATACTATCGTGGTTTTGCTCGCAAATTCACACCATACAATCACTATTATGAAACCCAAGATCAGAAATATTCTCACTTTAAATCGAATGAATTAAGCTCTTGGCTTGCAAACTGTCCTAGCACCATTCAAAAGAACTCAACCGTAAATTGGTTTAATACGCTCAAAAAATCCATTAAGGGTGTGTGTGGACGACCAAGACGCAAAAAAAAATCAGACAAAGGTTCTGTCCATTTAACATCTGATTTATTTGAGTTTCGAGTAGAAAACAATAAGCGTAAATTATTTATTGGCGGTAAGAAATTCAATATCGGAGCTTTAAATTTTAAAGCTCATGCTGAGTTTAAAGAGCCAAAATCCATCTACATTAGCAAAGAACGAGGTCAATATTTCATTGGCTTCTGTTATAAAGATGATGTGGAAGTTGCAGAATTTGACGGTAAAAAATTCAACGCTGATAAATACTCAGAAAAGCACCTCAAACGCTTACGTGACATGAATGAGGAACACCTACAAAAGGTGGTTGTTGGTATAGATCGTGGTGTCACCATCCCTGTTCATGCAGGACATGAGCAATTCGATTTCAGTAAAGAACAAAAGAAACATTTAAGTAAAGCAGATCGTTATATTAAACGATTGCAAAAAAGACTTGCTCGACAAGTAAAAGGCTCAAATCGTAGAGCCAAGATTAAACATCGACTTGCTGTGCATCATGCAAAAAAAGCCAATATCCGTAAGGATTTCGCTCATAAAACAAGTCGAAGTTTGGTTAATGGATTTGGTCAGGTATTTATTTTTGAGAAACTAAATACCAAACAGATGACCAAAAAGCCTAACCCCAAGAAAGATGAGTTCGGACGTTTTGTTCCAAATAAGGCTAAAGCTAAAGCAGGGTTAAACAAAGCTATTCTTAATGTTGGATGGCACAGAATTTCAGAATTCTTAACGTATAAATCAGTCAAATTAGGTAAGGCTGTATTTACAATTCATGCTTCTTACACAAGTCAGGAGTGCGCTTCATGCGGTCACACTCACCACGACAATCGCAAAAGCCAAGACAGGTTTAATTGCGTGAGTTGTGGACATGCTGATAATGCAGATCACAATGCATCAATTGTTATTAAGAACAGAGCAATTAAATTAGTTTTAGACTGTGGAACACAGTTGGATGGTAATTATTTATCATCTAGTGGGCGTAGAGGTGTGATATACGCTGAATTATCAGGAGACTTTCCCTTGGGAGATTCTAGGCAGCCAACTTATAAAAGTCTTCGGCCATTTGATTTGGTGTCTTAAAACCCAAACCCTTTTGAATTCTTCTATGATTAT
>NZ_VPAN01000095.1:0-1411 GCF_013419225.1 Acinetobacter sp. YH12097
CATGGACTGGATATAAATATAGATGCTGATCACTATGTCTGACAAAGAAATTCAACGGCTTGCAGTTCTGCAAGACGTTCGAGATCATCGTATTACCCAGGTCCGTGCTGCTGAAATCCTAAATCTTTCCACCCGTCAAATTACCCGGTTATTGCAGAAGCTCAATCAAGATGGTGTCTCAGGTATGGCACATGCCAGTCGTGGTCAACCTGGCCATCGTCGCCATGATGACTTGTTAAAATCAAAGTGCCTTTCCATTATTGCTGAACATTTACTGGGCTTTGGACCCACCTTGGCGCATGAGAAGCTCAGCAGCATGTTTGACCTGAATATCCCGGTAGAAACGCTTCGGCGCTGGATGACGGCCAATGACCTGTGGATTCCGCGATCCAAGCGCCTGAAGCGTCCATATCAGCCACGTTATAACCGGGATTGCTTCGGTGAACTGATCCAAATTGATGGCTCATATCATGACTGGTTTGAAGGTCGAGCTGCAAAATGCTGCTTGTTGGTTTATATCGATGATGCCACTGGAAAGCTGTTGCATCTGCGCTTTTGTGAGGCTGAAACGACCTTTGACTACATGCTTTCAACCCGAGCCTACATTGAACAATACGGCAAACCTCTAGCCTTTTATAGTGACAAGCATTCGGTATTCAGAGTTAATCAGAAATCCAGGCAAGACAGCCAGATTACGCAATTTGGGCGGATTCTGAATAATTTGAACATCGATATTATCTTTGCCAACTCACCCCAAGCCAAAGGTCGTGTGGAACGTGCCAACAGAACCCTTCAGGACCGTCTGATCAAAGAGATGCGCCTGGAAGGCATCGGTTCGATTGCAGAGGCCAATATATGGTTACCCTGCTTTATTGAGCAGTTCAATCAGAAGTTCGCCAAATGTGCGCGAAACTCAAAGAACCTGCATCGGCCATTAACCGAATCTGATCTTGAACTGGATGATATTTTTACCTGGCAGGAACCGCGTAAGGTCACCAAGAATCTGACCCTGACCTATGACAAGTGTATTTATATGCTTGAACCGACAGAGCTGAATCATAAGCTTGTTGGGCAATACATTTCATTTCTGGAGTACCCGGATGGTACTGTGGCAATTATGCATGAAGGACGGAAGATCAACTATAGCGTCTTCAATAAACTGGCTGGACTACAGCAGAATGAAGTGGTTGAGAATAAAAGATTAGGTTCGGTCCTGGCCCATATCCAGCAGCAACATGAGGAATTGGAGAAACAGAATAAACGTTCCCGTCTCAAGAAAAGTATGCCGAGTCGTAAAGCTCAGAAAGTTGTTATTGAACAAAGAAATTTAAATCCTGTGCTTGACTCTTGTAGTTAAAAACAGGACATTTTAAATGGTTTATCGCATAGACATTTTAATTGGTGAATAACA
>NZ_VPAN01000096.1:0-1193 GCF_013419225.1 Acinetobacter sp. YH12097
TGGATCGGCGCTCAATCTGAATGTTCACTTCCACATGCTGTTTCTCGACGGTGTGTATGTCGAGCAATCCCACGGCTCAGCGCGTTTCCGCTGGGTCAAGGCGCCGACCAGCCCAGAGCTCACCCAGCTGACGCACACCATCGCCCACCGGGTGGGTCGCTATCTGGAACGGCAAGGCCTGCTGGAACGGGATGTCGAAAACAGCTATCTGGCCTCGGATGCGGTGGATGACGACCCGATGACACCCCTGCTGGGGCACTCGATCACTTACCGTATCGCTGTCGGTTCACAGGCGGGGCGAAAGGTGTTCACTTTGCAAACTCTGCCGACCAGTGGTGATCCGTTCGGTGACGGGATTGGCAAGGTAGCCGGGTCCAGCCTGCACGCCGGCGTGGCGGCCAGGGCCGATGAACGCAAGAAGCTCGAACGGCTGTGCCGGTACATCAGCCGCCCGGCGGTATCCGAGAAGCGGCTGTCGTTAACACGAGGCGGCAACGTGCGCTACCAGCTCAAGACGCCGTACCGGGACGGCACCACGCACGTCATTTTCGAACCATTGGATTTCATTGCAAGGCTGGCCGCCCTGGTACCGAAGCCCAGAGTCAACCTAACCCGCTTCCACGGGGTGTTCGCACCCAACAGTCGGCACCGGGCGTTGGTCACGCCGGCAAAACGGGGCAGGGGCAACAAGGTCAGGGTGGCTGATGAACCGGCAACACCAGCACAACGGCGAGCGTCGATGACATGGGCGCAACGGCTCAAGCGTGTTTTCAATATCGACATCGAGACCTGCAGCGGCTGCGGCGGCGCCATGAAAGTCATCGCCTGCATTGAAGACCCTATAGTGATCAAGCAGATCCTTGATCACCTGAAGCACAAAGCCGAAACCAGCGGGACCAGGGCGTTACCCGAAAGCCGGGCGCCACCGGCTGAGCTGCTCCTGGGTCTGTTTGACTGACGAGCCTGAAGGCCAACGATACCAATCAAAATGCTGCGTTCACAGCGCCGCGGCAGGGATCCGCCGTGCTGGTTGTCGGAAAAGGAGCCGCTAGTGGGAAAGAGGAGGGTAAATTTTCAGCGTTGCTGGCTCCCCGTCAGCCGGATTGGGTTGCATCGCAGGGGTGTCGAAAGAGTCAACTGCGGTCCAAAGCTGTTGGACTTGGGTGAAAAGGGCGTTTATTCTTCCTATACGT
>NZ_VPAN01000097.1:0-1187 GCF_013419225.1 Acinetobacter sp. YH12097
TGTCCCGTCCTGAAATAAGTTTACACCTTAAGAGACTTATTTTATGGAACATGCACAAGAACAACGAGTTAAACGCACACAACGTGATTATAGCTTCGCCTTTAAAATGATGGTTGTACATGAAGTAGAAAAAGGGCAAATTACTTATAAACAAGCTCAGGCAAAATATGGTATTCAAGGAAGATCAACTGTGCTGGTATGGTTACGCAAGCACGGACAACAGGACTGGACTTCGAATATGCCGACTTCTTCTAAACGCCAATTAACCCCCCAACAACGAATCCGCCAATTAGAAAAGCAGTTAGCCGCAGAAAAGCTTAAAACTGAATTTATTCAGGATGTGATTTATCACATTGATAAAGAATGTGGGACTGATCTTGGAAAAAAGTATACCGAGCACGTTTCAAAGATTGGCAAAGCCAAAGAAGACTAAGCGTTTCACGTTATTGTCAGTGGTTGGGAATCACCCGACAAGCTTATTATCAAGCAGAAAAACGTGCTCAAATGACTGCACAAGCAACTGAACAAATACTTGAGTTGGTTATGGAATATCGTTGTCTCATGCCAAGTATCGGAACACGTAAGCTGTATTGGCTTATTAAAGGCAAATTGTTGCAGCGTGGTTTAAAGTGTGGACGGGATCAGTTATTTAAAATATTGAAAGAGCATAATTTATTGATTCGCCCCAAGCGTCGCTATACAAAAACTACGGATAGCAAGCATTGGATGAAGAAGCATCCAAATTTATTAAAGGATTATTCAGCAGTGCAAGCCAACGAAGTCTTTGTTAGTGATATTACTTATGTTGAGAGTGCTGAAGGCGTACATTATTTATCCTTAGTGACAGATGCTTATACCCGTCAGATTAAAGGTTATAAGTTATCGAATGATATGCGTGCGGAGAATGTTGTGCAGGCTCTACATATGGCGATGCAGCATGTGACGGATCGAGCGACAAGGATGATTCATCATTCAGACAGAGGCTCTCAGTATTGCTCTGAACTATATCAATCGGCATTACGCCATTATGGGGTATGTCCTTCTATGACAGATGGAGGAGACTGTTACCAGAATGCATTAGCAGAGCGGATTAATGGAATATTAAAGCAGGAGTTTTTAATTACACGATGTCAAACCATGAAGGAGTTAGATCACTTAATTGCGGAATCTATTATGATTTATAATTG
>NZ_VPAN01000098.1:0-1180 GCF_013419225.1 Acinetobacter sp. YH12097
CTCTGTACACGACAAATTTCACAGAACCCTTATCCTATCAGGATTCTGCTTTCTTAAAATTGCCAAAATTTCCTTAAACTCTTCTTTTTTCCCAAAACCAATTAAACGCTGAATCGCCATTTGAACATAGTCTAAACCATAGCGAAATAAACTCATTGAGAGTCGTCCATGCTTCTTTATTTTTATCGCTTTTTTTTGATTATGTTGCCATTCACCCGTTAAGTAACACCAACAGAAGCTTATAGCTAACACCGCAATCAATTTTTTCACTCGTCTAGGGTCTGTCAAGCGCGTATTTTCAAGATTAAACCCGCGTCCTTTGAGACAACTGAATAAGGTTTCAATTTCCCAGCGTAATGCATAATCCTGAATAGCATTGGCATTAAACTGAGGAGAAACGACGAGTAAAAGCTCTCCATTTTCTAACTGTAGTGCACTTATATATAGTTTCACCCGACCAACCAAAATCCGTCGTTTACGACATTCAATTTGACCAACTTTAAGATGGCGAAATAAATCACTAATTTTATGATTCTTTCCTAAATGATTGGTGACAATGAAGTTTTTTTAACACGAATGCAGAAGTTGATGTCTTGTTCAATTAACCATGTAAACCACTGCTCACCGATAAACTCTCTGTCTGCGAACACATTCACAATACGGTCTTTACCAAAAATGGCTATAAAGCGTTGAATCAAAGCAATACGCTCTTTCGTATCTGAATTTCCACGTTTATTAAGCAATGTCCAAAGGATAGGTATCGCTATTCCACGATAAACGATTGCGAGCATCAGGATATTAATATTTCGTTTTCCCCATTTCCAATTGGTTCTATCTAAAGTCAGTTGCACTTGGTCGAATGAAAACATATTGAAAATCAACTGAGAAATTTGACGATAATCAAAATACTGACCTGCAAAGAAGCGCTGCATACGTCGATAAAATGATTGTGGTAAACACTTGATGGGCAAGGCTTTAGATGCAGAAGAAAGATTACATGTTTGCTTTAAAATAATCACAAGCATGATGAGCGCAAAGCACTTTAAATGTGACTTGTTCCATTTTAGAGATTTGTTTAAGATAAGATATAACTCATTGAGATGTGTCATAGTATTCGTCGTTAGAAAACAATTATTGTGACATTATTTCAATGAGTTATCTATTTTTGTCGTGTACAGAG
>NZ_VPAN01000099.1:0-1174 GCF_013419225.1 Acinetobacter sp. YH12097
AGTGATGGGAGAGAATGTTCAAGAGTGGATTCTAAATGTTCAGATAAAGACATAAAAAAATGAGCGTATTTACATACACTCATTTTTACTACATTTTACTAAAATTTGCTTAACTGACTGGCATTACACCTTCGGGTGGCTTTTTTATGTTTGAATGGTCATTATTTAAAAATACCCAATAACACACAGAATTATAACTAGATGATAAAACTAAGCTTGAAAATGACATTGGATAGTCCAGTCTATACACACAATATAATAAAAAAAATCATGCTATTGAGCAGCATATTACTCATCACTATGCCAAGTTGGGCATGTTTAAATACCTATGTAGAAGATTTTTATACATCTGATTCAGAAAAAGAAAATCAACACGAAGAACATCATGACGAAAAATTGAAGAACTTTGTCTCAAGGCATCCTAGCCCAATAGACTATCAGGCAGAAAATGATTATGCCGTACATCAGATCTACGCAGGCCGTTACGATTTAGCCATTAAGGTTTTACGTGCAATTGAAAATGAGCATCCAGGTTTACCGAAGACGGCAGTGAATTTAGGCACAGCTTATGAGTTGATCGGCAATATTTCACTAGCCAAAAAATGGATTGCTGAAGGTATGAAGCGTGATCCATCGATTCATCTTGGCAGTGAATGGATTCATCTGAATATTTTAACAGCCAAAGAAAAACGTGCGACGGCAAAATATTTTCATGAATTTCCATTGTTGAATGTACATTATGGAACAGGTTATGTACCTGATGCGCACTGGAAGAATCAGCGAAAACTCACAACGGCAGAATATGATGCTATACGAGAGCAGGCCAGTTTACAGATTAATGAGCGGAAAAATTTTGTTTCAAGACAGAATGCCGTGATGGCACAGCTGTTTTATCAAATGGAGCGTAAAACTCTGTCCTTCAGGTCAGAGATATAAGCGACACGACATGAAGTGTCGTTTGATTTAACTAAGGACTATTTTCCTTGAGTTCTGATTGTTAATATAAGTACATGAAAACCCTTAAATTACGTATAAAAGACAAACATCGCAAGGTGTTAGACCAACTAGCATCAGAAGTGAACTTCGTCTGGAATTATGTCAATGATTTAGGGTTTAGGCATTTGAAGCGGAAAGGTGAATTTCTCTCTGCTTTTGATATTGCCAAATATACGAA
>NZ_VPAN01000100.1:0-1098 GCF_013419225.1 Acinetobacter sp. YH12097
CTTCCTCATAGGTTTCAGGATTGTCTTTGGAAACTGGTTTCTTCAATAAATTTTCACCAACTTGTACTAATAATTCCATATTAGCCTCAGAAGCATCATCCGCTTTAGTAGTTGTGCCTGTTAATGCATTTTCTTGAACCCTGAGGTAATTGTTTTGTGAATGACGAGCTTGAAAAACAGTAGAAAGGTAATAATCAGTCATGTAAGAACTTGCTGCATTAGTCATTTGCTGTATAGCTAACATCCATTGTAGAGGACCCCATTTAGCTGCCTCTTCTGCTGTATATGTTTTATCAAACTCTGAATTAGTGCCAGTGCCTAATGAGAGCAACAACATTTGCTTGTAATTCAATGACTTAATTGAAGCAAATGCTGGATCCTCTTGTGCAAGTCTCGTTGCAACGCTAAGGGATAATAACGCCGGATCACCAACAGTAGCAACACCACCATCAACAAGATTGAACTCATATATATCACCATTACTAGTATGAGTAATAAAGTAATGTGGAGGAAAATATATTGGAGCTGCTGCTGTGGAATAGCATATGTCATACATCTTAGCATCCAATTCTGGAGACTTTGCTAAATTTGACTTAGTGAATATTACTGGCTTATTTGTTTTGATGTCAAAGCTTGAGATGGCAACTTCTGTCAAAGCTTGATGCACACGAGTTTCTCCAAGTTTTTCTTGAAGAACTTGCAGAAGATATTTTCCATCATACATTGGGCCAAAAATTGAACCACTATAATTAAAAATATGAGGGCCATGTTCGAAGTAAAAGGGTACAATATCTTTGGCAGCAGCAAAGGGTCGATTGTTTTCATTTGGAGTAGTTATCATAGCAGTCAATAAACCTCCTGTACTTGTTCCTCCAATTACATCAAAGTAATCTGCAAGTCTTGCATCTGCATTATTGTCCATTTTCTGAAGTTGTCCTTCAAGAAATTCGAGAATGATAGCCGGAATGATTCCCTTAATTCCACCTCCATCAATACTAAGAACAGTCACCATTTCTCCCAACGTAGCACATGTTGAACTAGTAGTTGCTAATATCATAAAAAATAAAATTAAAAAAGATTTAGTAGTTGCCATTTTGC
>NZ_VPAN01000101.1:0-1054 GCF_013419225.1 Acinetobacter sp. YH12097
GTGGACATTTACCTTCCCGTTTTAACCGTGATAAAGCACGTCCATATGTGGGTGCTTTATCCGTGTTGATCACTTGTGGAATTTGCCACTTCTTCACATTATTTAAAATTTTTCCAAGAAAACAATATGCTGATTTGGTATTACGTCTAGAAGAAAGATAAAAATCAATGGTATCGCCACGTTGATCGACTGCACGATACAGATAAGACCATCGTCCATTCACTTTTACATAGGTTTCATCAATATGCCACGAGCTCAGATCTGTAGGATTACGCCAATACCAGCGTAAACGTTTTTCTATTTCAGGAGCATAACGTTGAACCCAACGGTAAATAGTCGTGTGATCAACATTCACACCCCGTTCGGCCAGCATTTCCTGCAGTTCACGATAGCTAATGCCATATTTACAATACCAGCGCACAGCCCAAAGAATGATTTCGCCCTGAAAATGCCGACCATGGAAAGGATTCATATGCTGCACCTTTAGCTAAAACAGTCTTCAGCTTACCATTCGTGGTTATTTGCAACAGTGCCGTTTCTGCTTGGTCAGCGTTATCAATGACTATGATCACAGAGCCTACCTTTAATAAAATTTGGATGGAATGGCTAAAAAATAGATTATCTCAACATGCAGAAACGGATAGTCATCCTGATTTAGAGTTACTTCGTTTAGCAGCAGATGGGTTGTGGCTACAAAGTATTACCGGAGTCATTGATGATGAGCAATGTTCAAAATTAGAAGACGATCTGCTTAATCGAACCTATTTAACATAAAATCTCTTATTCGAAATTTGGGTGGTGTTTCAAAAAGTATGCTGGCATTAAACGAATCCATTATTGATATAAAAGAACGCTAAATCAAAGGCTTTGTAATGATTTTCAAGCTTTTTGGAGAAGTTGCAGCTTCTCCTAAAGCCTCGCCTGATCCGATGCCGTAATCGACAATTATTGCCTTCTATACCCACAGTGAAAAATTTACCAATCAACTGTTTGCATTCTTTAAAGGTCGTAACAAAGCTATCCCAATGGTCACTTGATATACATGTATAGCTTA
>NZ_VPAN01000010.1:0-90138 GCF_013419225.1 Acinetobacter sp. YH12097
TGAGGATCAGAAAGCTTGTTTGAATCGATGTATTTCATCCGCAGATTATGCACGAATGCTAAGAAATCCGGAGTGCAAATATTAACCAAAAAGAAGATCGTTTTTTGATTTATGAAAGAGATCTAATGAAGGTATTTCTGTCAACAAAGCCGTTTTACCATTCTGGGATTACATGCCGAGGACCATAAAGAACGGCTAGGTCTTTACCTTTCAAAAAGTGAAGGTGCTAATGAATGTTCAGCGTATTCACAGATTTGCAGAATAGTGACAGACATTCTGATCGCCTGCATTGATGGACGTAAAAGCTTCCTGAGGCAATTGCTGCGATATGTCCGCAGACAGAAGTTTATACACTGAAGAATGCGGCCCACATCAAAACAAGCCTCAATTTATCATGATATATCTGGGCTTATTCATGATTCGGGTTATTTAATAGCGAGGTGGTGTCGCACTTCAAGACTTAACCTACTTATATTTAATTAGTAAAGATTCTCATTATTCACAATGTAAATTTTAGTAAATATAGTAAATTAGATACATAAGCAATTTAGTCGGGTTTAAAAAGTTTAAATATAAGTATTTTAGTCAGGTATTTAAATAACAGAATTAGTTTATTTTTAAATCATTAAAACGATTAAGTTATTGTATTAAAACACTTTGATAATATATTTTTATTTTAACTGTTCAACCTATTTGCTTTTTGTGTATATTTGTTAATAATATAGTACAAGTTTAAAGAATAGGCTTATCTCCATGAGCTTAAAATTCAAAGATTTAAATCGTCGTGTGGTCAGAGAAATAACCGCAATACTAATAATTAAAGTGATTATTTTAATGATCATTAAGAACATCTGGTTCGACGCCCCTACCATCCCTAAAAACTTTGACAATCAAGTTGCCGAGCATATTGCTGGCAGTCCTTCCCAAATCAAGGAGACACGTTGATGATTTCTGAAAGCGTGGTCGATCTTTCGCGGTTCCAATTTGCAATGACCGCGATGTATCACTTTATTTTTGTTCCGCTGACTTTAGGTCTGGCTTTTATTCTTGCCATTATGGAAACCACCTATGTGATTTCTGGCAAAGAAATTTATAAAGACATGACTAAATTCTGGGGAAAACTCTTCGGTATTAACTTCGCATTAGGTGTTACTACTGGTTTGACCATGGAGTTTCAGTTCGGTACTAACTGGGCGTATTACTCGCACTATGTCGGTGATATTTTCGGTGCACCATTAGCCATTGAAGGTCTGATGGCATTCTTCCTTGAATCAACATTTATTGGTTTATTCTTCTTCGGCTGGGATCGCCTATCCAAAGTTCAGCATTTGGCTGTCACTTGGTTAGTTGCTCTAGGCTCGAACATGTCTGCACTATGGATTTTAGTGGCCAATGGTTGGATGCAAAACCCTGTTGGTTCTGCTTTTAACTATGAAACCATGCGTATGGAAATGGTGGACTTCGGTGCGCTGATTTTCAACCCCGTGGCTCAGGTTAAATTCGTGCATACCGTATCTGCAGGTTATGTGACTGGTGCTATTTTCGTACTGGCAATTTCAAGTTACTACTTATTGAAAAAGCGTGACTTGCCATTTGCGCGTCGCTCATTCGCCATAGCTGCTATCTTTGGTTTAGCGTCTACACTTTCGGTGATCTTACTGGGTGATGAATCTGGTTATGAAATTGGTGACGTACAAAAAACTAAACTAGCTGCGATTGAAGCTGAATGGGACACTCACCCAGCTCCAGCGCCATTTACTTTGTTCGGTATTCCAAATAAAGAAACCATGTCTACTGACTACGCGATCAAAATTCCTTATGTCATGGGGATTATCGCAACACGTTCAACTGATAAAGAAGTGACAGGTATTAAAGACCTGATCGTACAACACGAAGCGCGTATTCGTAACGGTATGGTGGCTTACTCACAGTTAGAACAACTTCGTGCAGGCGATACGTCTCCTGAACTTAAAGCAGCATTTGCTGAGTCTCAAAAAGACTTGGGTTATGGTCTGCTTCTGAAAAAATACACAGACAAAGTGGTCGATGCTTCTGATGATCAAATCAAAGCTGCTGCAAAAGACACTATTCCACATGTTCCAAGCTTGTTCTGGGCATTCCGTGCAATGGTTGCTTCTGGTTTCTTAATGCTCCTTCTGTTCGTACTTGCTACCTTTGCTGTCGGTAAACGTAATGCAGAAAACAAACCTTGGTTATTAAAATTTGCTTTGTTTGCTCTACCATTACCTTGGATTGCTGCACAAACAGGTTGGTATGTTGCCGAAGTTGGTCGTCAACCATGGACTATCGGTGAAGTTCTACCTACACATCTTTCAGCTTCTAGCTTAAGTACAGGTGATGTATGGGGTTCTATCCTTGCATTGGCAGCGTTCTACACTGTACTGCTGATCATTGAAATGTACTTAATGATTAAATTCTCACGCCTTGGCCCAAGTTCTCTACATACTGGTAAATACCATTTTGAGAAACTTGAAGCTGCAAAAAAGGCAAATGAGGAGGCTCAAGCATGATCGAATATGAATTACTCAAAATCATTTGGTGGGTATTAGTCGGTGTCCTACTGATCGGCTTCGCCCTCACCGATGGCTTCGACATGGGCTCAATGGCGATCATGCCATTCGTAGGTAAAAAAGACGAAGAACGTCGTGCGGCAATCAATACGATTGCCCCACACTGGGACGGTAACCAAGTTTGGTTTATTACTGCCGGTGGTGCTCTGTTTGCAGCATGGCCGATGGTATATGCGACTGCATTCTCAGGCATGTACTGGGCACTGTTACTGGTACTCTTCGCCCTTTTCTTACGTCCAGTCGGTTTTGACTACCGTTCTAAACTTGAAAATACCAAATGGCGTAATTCTTGGGACTGGGGTTTAGCAATTGGTGGTGCCGTTCCTGCCCTCGTATTTGGTGTTGCGTTTGGTAATATGTTCCTTGGTGTTCCATTCACTATGGACGAAACTGTTCGCTCGACTTATACAGGGAGCTTCTTTGCACTGCTTAACCCATTCGCTTTAGTTTGCGGTATCGTGAGTTTGTCTATGCTTTGCGCTCACGGTGGTGCATGGCTCATGCTTCGTACAGACGGCGATCTACGCGCACGCTCTGCAAAAGCAACTCAGCTTATGGGTATCGTATTCTTAGTTTGCTTCTTACTGGCAGGCGCATGGTTATACTTCGGTAATATCCAAGGCTACACATTAGCTCAACCGTTTGACACTAATGGCGTTGCAAACCCATTAGCTAAAGAAGTGATCACCAATGCCAACCCAGGTTGGATGAACAATTACAGTACTTATCCAATTACTATGATTGCGCCAATCATGGCTATTTTAGGTGCGCTGATCATCATCCTTGCCGCAGGTAAAGGTAAAGCAGGTTTCAGCTTCCTTGGTTCAAGCTTGGCAGTCATTGGTGCAATCTTAACTGCTGGTTTTGCATTGTTCCCTTTCCTTATGCCATCGAGCATCAACCCAACTGTAAGTTTGACTATGTGGGATGCGGTATCAAGTAAAAATACCCTAACTGTGATGACAGTTGCAGCATGTATTTTTGTCCCACTTATCCTGTGCTACACAACTTGGTGTTACTACAAAATGTGGGGCGTGGTTACTAACAAACATATTGAAGAGAATTCACACAGCCTATACTAAGGCTGTGTCTAAGGAGAAAAGACGATGTGGTATTTTGCTTGGATTCTCGGTATTTTGATGGCATGTTTTGCAGGTGTACTTAGTGCGCTTTATATCGAACATCATCAAGATCTAGATGAGGAATAACAAATGACTGATGCTGCTGTAGAAAAATCACTTGTAGAAAAGAAGCCAAATAAATTTGCAATGGTCATTTCCTGCCTGTTAGCTTTTCCTTTGGCAGCCGTGTTACTTGTACATCCTGCTGCCATGCTGGATGACAATGGTGGATATAGCCATCGAGCGCTGATGTTCATCATGATAGGTATTTCAGGTGGTTTTGTGCATGGTGTGGGTTTTACGCCACACCATTGGTTCTGGAAATGGCTTTTTAGCCCCTTTCTCGCTTGGCCACTTATGCTGTGGGGCTACTACACATGGTTCCTACATTAATTAATATCTAAATAAAGCCCTCAATTGAGGGCTTTATTTTTGATTGAAACTACAAAACAGTTTCAAATCCCACAGATAAATAAAAAAATTCGATCCTAGTTGCACACTTCAGAGTTTGTATGAGCACTAATATGTAAATGAAAGGTATTTAGACTATCGAAACTAGACATTAGGATTTAATATCTAGATCAATAGATATATTAGATATAGGATCTAGTCTTATGAAAATAAAAGGTTTTCTTTTAAACCAAAATCCAATTTTTTTTGATCGAAATGCAAATATATTCAAGAACTTTTCAATGCTAAAAATAGAAAAACTCTGGAGTATGTGTAATAGAAATTTTAGTGATCTTACAAACAAAAACTACGCTGAAGTAATTCAATGTGTCTTTTCTAAATATAAAGTGCAAGAACAAACTTACTCATTTGAATCCACTGGAGGAATATTAGAGTTTGATATTTCATGCTCTATGTATGATTGTTTGGCATATAAAGAAACCAATAGATTCTTCGATGAGTGTGATTGTCCGCCGCCAGAATTTTGGATTGCTTATATTGACGATAAGTTATTTGCTTATATTCCAAAAGAATACTTAGATATAGCAAATTGTGGTGTTGAAATATCTATGAGCGGAAGCTTGCATTGGGTCCAAACATTAGTAGATTAAATTTTATTTCTTTTATGATGCCTTAACTTTAACTATAGATTAAAGCACCACATCACCGAATGAAACTTTTTAATTTATTTGAACATTTCATGACTATTTCAATAGTCAATTTTTCTCAGTTTTATCTAGTCTATTTTAAATCTCAAGCAAAAAAAAACCGGATATAAATCCGGCTTAATGTTATCTATTACACTTAACGATGCGTATGAATCGACATCACAATCCCCATACCTGCAAGCATGGATATGACTGCTGTCCCCCCATAACTCATCAAGGGCAATGGATCGCCTGTTACAGGCAAGATACCACTAACCATACCCGAGTTCAAAAATACAAAGAAGAAGAAAGTTAAGCCCATCGCCCCTGCATAAAGTCGTCCAAAATTATGGAAGCAATTTAGTCCAATAATCAGACAGCGAATAATAATTGCTGTAAACAAACTAAATAAAAGAAATACACCAATAAAGCCAAATTCTTCTGCATAGGTCGACATAATAAAGTCAGTATGATGCTCTGGTAGATAACCCAAGTGCGACTGTGTCCCTTCGGTATAACCTTTCCCCATTAAACCACCTGAACCAATGGCAATTTTAGACTGAATAATGTTCCAACCTGCACCAAGCGCGTCAGATTCAGGGTCAAATAACGTCAGTACACGTTTTTTCTGATATTCCTGTAAAAAAAACATCCAAAGTACAGGTGCTGCAATTGCAAAGGCGGTTAAAGCACCTGCAATTAAACGCCAAGACATACCACTTAAAAATAAAACAAAAATACCCGGAATAATCAAACCGATATTCAAGTCAGGCTGTAAAGCGACCAATGCAAATGGAATCAATAATAAAATTAATGCACCGACAATTTGTAAAAATTTCGGTGGAAAAGGTTTTCGCGCAAAATACCACGCCATCATGAGTGGCATGGCAAATTTCATAAACTCACTCGGCTGCATACTGCCGATACCCGGCAAGCTAATCCAGCGTTTCGCCCCCATCCTTTTTTCACCAATGACCAGAACCAACAACAGTAAAAATATACCGATGGCATATAAGTACGGACTCATAGATTGGTAAACTTTGGGTGGAATTTGCGCACAGATCAACATCACAATAAAGCCCACACCAAAACTTGTGGCTTGGCGTAGTACCATTCCCGAATCTTCCGCGGTCGCACTATAGACAACCATCAGCCCCAATATTGCATTGAGTACCAAGAAGCAAAGTAACCACGGGTCTAAATGAAGTTTAGCCCATCGAGAAGAATCGTGTTTTATACTGCGGCCATCACGTAATGACTGACGTAAAAAACGATACTGTTGAGAAGGGATCATTGCGAAACAGATCTAAAAAGGATGCGGGAATTATAGATTAAAGCGACAGTAAAAATCACTGTCCCTTAAATATTCCTTGAAATAATCATCTATTAACTTGAGACGCTAAAATTAAACGTGCCAATTCCAAGTCATCAGGATAGGTAATTTTAATATTGTCCGAACGACCTTGCACGACATTGACATGCTCACCGACAAATTCTAAGGCACTTGCTTCATCTGTGATGGTCGCACCAGCGGCAAGCGCTTGTTCAATGGCATTTTTAAGCACACCCAATTTGGCAATTTGTGGTGTCTGCGCTTGCCATAAAGTTGAACGATCTACCGTAGTTGATATTTGTGGTGCCGTTTCAACTCGTTTTAAGGTATCGCGTACGGGAATGGCGAGAATCGCACTTTGCTCAGAATCGACTGCCGATTGAACTAAATCTTTTAAACTCAACTGCGAGACACATGGTCGTGCTGCATCATGAACGAACACCCAATCATCATCATTGGCAATCGAAGATAGATATTGCAATGCATTGAGTACAGAATGCACACGCTCTGCACCGCCTAAACAAAAATGAGCCTTCTCTTGATTAGTGAGTGCCAATGTCTGAGCAACATTATCTTGCTCACCTATAGCCAACACATAGCCCGTCAACGGCAATTGGTTGAGACGTGCAACTGTGTGTTCAAGCACAGTTAGACCCGCAATGTTTTGATATTGTTTTAGTTCAGTTTTAGAAAATCGACTTCCTGAACCAGCAGCAGGAATAATAGCCCACAATTTAAGGTTCGGGTGGAAGTTCGGCTGATTCTGACTCATTGGTACGTAGGTCTACTTTTGCGTTTGGATCAATATAAATTGGTTTGTACTGAGTACTGATTGTACTCATTTGTACGAAAGTCTCATGCGGTTTAATTAAACCTAAATCTAGACGAGCATGCTCTTCAATAGCTTCAACGCCATTTTTTAAATCGTATACTTCAGCTGCAAGCACGCGATTTCGTTCTTTTAATTCGTCATTGAGTTCGACTTGTTGTTGTATTTTCTGACTCAGTTGTTGATGTTGATGATAACCACCTTCACCGAACCAGTATAAATATTGAAACCCTGCGATCAAAAAGATCGCAAGGCCCAACAATGCTTTACTCGCTTTGGAGTCAAATACATTTAACATAGATAGCATGATCTGCTTAGTTCAAACCTTTGAACTCAGCTTTACCGCGATATGCAGCATTAGTCAATTCTTCAATACGAAGTAATTGGTTATATTTCGCTACACGGTCAGAACGGCAAAGTGAACCAGTTTTGATTTGACCCGCTGCTGTACCCACTGCAAGATCCGCAATAGTTGAATCTTCAGTTTCACCAGAACGGTGTGAAATTACTGTAGTGTAACCATTTGCTTTCGCAAGGTAGATTGCATCTAGAGTTTCAGTCAAAGTACCGATTTGGTTGTACTTGATCAGGATCGAGTTACCCACTTTTTCGTTGATACCACGTTGAAGAATCTTAGGATTCGTAACGAATAGGTCATCACCAACCAATTGGATTTTGTCGCCAAGGATTGAAGTGAGGTAAGACCAACCTTCCCAATCAGACTCGTCTAAACCATCTTCAATTGAGATGATTGGGTATTGTTTTGCAAAACCAGCAAGGTAGTCAGCAAATTGGTTGCTTGTGAATGCTTTATTGCCTTCACCTGCAAGGATGTATTGACCATCTTTGTAGAATTCTGAAGATGCACAGTCAAGCGCAAGCATAATGTCAGAACCTGCCTTGTAGCCAGTTTTTTCAATTGCTTCAAGAATTACTGTAATTGCTTCTTCGTTAGAACGAAGGTTCGGTGCAAAACCACCTTCATCACCAACTGCAGTATTTAAACCTTGTTTCTTTAAAACTGATTTTAAAGAATGGAAAATTTCAGCACCAGCACGTAAAGCTTCAGAGAATGAAGTGAAGCCAACAGGCTCAATCATAAATTCTTGAATGTCTACGTTGTTGTCTGCATGTGAACCACCATTTAGGATGTTCATCATTGGAACAGGCATAGTCAAAATGCTGTTATTACGAAGGTCTGCGATGTATTGGAAAAGTGGAATTTTCTTTTCGTCAGCAGCAGCGCGTGCAGCAGCTAGCGATACCGCTAAAGTTGCGTTCGCACCTAATTTTTCTTTGTTTTCAGTACCGTCAAGCGCGATCATTGTGTTATCAATGTCTTTTTGTTCGAATACTGATTTACCCAACAATGCATCACGAATTACTGTGTTAACGTTGTTAACCGCAGTTTTAACGCCTTTACCTAAGTAACGAGCTTTGTCACCGTCACGAAGTTCTAAAGCTTCACGAGAACCAGTTGAAGCACCAGATGGTGCACATGCACGGCCTACAACGCCAGAGGCTAAGATTACGTCTGCTTCGATGGTAGGGTTACCACGAGAGTCCAAAATTTCACGTGCACGAATGTCAACGATTTGGCTCATGAACAATTCCTCAGTTGATTAATAAAAATGATGCGTCAAAAGTGACGCATCAATGTGTATCGAATTAGTGTGTGTCTAACTTTGCGAAACCTTTAACCAAGGTATCGAGTTCTTTTAACTGTGCCAAGAAAGGTTCCAACTGTGACATGCGTAGCGCACATGGACCGTCACATTTGGCATTTTCTGGATCTGGATGAGCTTCTAAGAACAAACCTGCTAAACCAGTCGCCATACCTGCAGGTGCCAGTGTCGTGATTTGCGCACGACGACCACCTGCAGAATCCGCACGACCACCCGGCGTTTGAAGCGCATGTGTAACATCAAAGAACACAGGGACATTCATTTCTTTCATGATGTCAAAGCCCAACATATCGACAACTAAGTTGTTGTAACCAAATGCTGAACCACGTTCACAAAGAATCAGTTTGTCATTCCCTGCTTCCAAACACTTATGCAGAATATGACGCATTTCGTGTGGTGCGAGGAACTGTGCTTTTTTGATGTTGATGATGGCATCAGTTTTCGCCATCGCTTCAACAAGGTCAGTCTGACGGCTTAAAAATGCAGGAAGTTGGATAATATCCGCAACCTCAGCAACAGGCGCAGCTTGGTATGGTTCATGTACGTCAGTAATAATCGGCACATTAAAGTGTTTTTTAATGTCAGCTAACCACTCGATTCCTTTTTCCAGGCCTGGGCCACGGAAAGAGTTCAAGCTTGAACGATTGGCTTTATCAAAACTTGCTTTAAACACATACGGAATATCCAAGCGTTTGCAGATATCCACATAGGTTTCAGCAATTTCAAAAGCAAGGTCTTTTGACTCAAGTACGTTCATGCCGCCGAATAGTACAAATGGCAAATGATTTGCCATTTGTATATCGCCTAAACGTACAATTTCCTGTGGTTTTAATTGTGACATTTAAACTCTTCCTGGTTTAGTCAAAAACACATTATTTCGCTTTTTGGTACTGCTTTTTAGCAGCATCAATAAAGCCTGCGAATAATGGGTGTCCATCACGTGGTGAACTTGTAAATTCCGGATGGAATTGTACAGCAATAAACCAAGGATGTTCAGGAATTTCAACAGTTTCAACAAGACGCTGTACTGGAGAATAACCTGAAATCTTCATGCCTTTTTCTTCAAGCACTGGGATATAACGGTTGTTCATTTCATAACGGTGACGGTGACGTTCAACGATCTCTTCAGAACCGTAAACTTGTGCAGTTTTTGTTCCTGCAACCAATTCAGATTTTTGAGCGCCCAGACGCATTGTGCCGCCTAAGTCAGAATCTGCATTACGTTGTTGAACTTCGCCGCGCTCATCTAACCATTCAGTGATTAAACCAATCAATGGTGATTTTGTAGAACGGTTAAATTCAGTTGAAGTTGCATCACTAATACCCGCAACGTTGCGCGCATATTCGATCACAGCCAGCTGCATACCTAAACAGATGCCGAGGAACGGCACACCGTTTTCACGTGCAAAACGAATCGCTTTCATTTTACCTTCTGTACCGCGCTCACCGAAACCGCCCGGAACTAAGATTGCATCCGCGTCTTTTAATACGTCGGTTACATCTTGGCTTTCAAGTTCTTCAGCATTGACGTAGTCGATTTGAACTTTCACACGGTTTTGAATACCCGCATGTAAAAGTGCTTCGTTTACAGATTTATACGCATCTGGAAGTTCAACGTATTTACCAACCATCGCTACACGAACTGTGTATTCAGGGTTCAGTAATGCATCTACAACGTTATCCCAGTCTGTAAGATCAGCTTCTGGAAGATCGTTATAACCAAAACGTTCACAGATTAAATCATCAACGTTTTGTTCATAGAAAGTACGTGGAATTTGGTAAATTGAACGCGCATCTTTACATACCACAACTGCACGTGCTTCAACGTTCGTAAATAACGCAATTTTACGTGTAGTGTCAGCATCAACATCATGCTCTGTACGGCAGATCAGGATGTCTGGTTGAATACCAATCGACAAAAGCTCTTTTACAGAGTGTTGAGTTGGTTTAGTTTTTAATTCAGCAGCTGACTTAATATATGGGAGTAAAGTTAAGTGCATTAACATTGTGCGCTTATGACCTAGTTCGACCATAAGTTGACGTACAGATTCCATGAATGGGAGAGATTCAATGTCACCTACTGTACCGCCAATCTCTACGATCGCAACGTCATAGCCTTCACCTGCGCGAAGAACACGTTCTTTAATATTGTCAGTAATATGTGGAATAACTTGAACTGTACCACCGAGGTAGTCACCACGACGTTCTTTATTCAAGACATCTTGGTACACTCGTCCTGAAGTAAAGTTGTTCAGTTTGGTCATTTTCGCACGACGCAAGAAACGTTCGTAATAACCCAAGTCTAAGTCAGTTTCAGCACCATCCTCTGTGACAAAAACTTCACCGTGTTGGAATGGACTCATAGTCCCTGGATCGACATTAATGTATGGATCCATTTTTACCATGGTTACTTTTAAACCACGGGCTTCTAAAAGCGCAGCCACTGATGCAGCTGAAATACCTTTACCTAGTGATGATACAACACCACCAGTAACGAAAATAAAATGGGTCATTAAGTTTCTCGTACAATGGAGCCTAAATTGGCCTACAATGTTGTGCGATTTTACTTTACTCTGTACCAAGAAAGCAAAGTCATTCCGCATCAATTCATAGAACAATTAACAATTGGCTATTGTAACAGCAATTATCATAAAAATTTAGAGTAAGTTCTTATCATTTCTATATTCTTATTTGCTGTTATAATGCATTTATCCAATCCACACTTTTTTGTTTTGTGTAATTATGAATAAGAAACTTTTAATCTGCGGTGCAATCGCAACAGGTCTACTTCTTACAGCATGTGTAAAAAAAGAAGCACCAAAAGAAGAAGAACAGGAACAGGTTGAAGTTGCAGCATCTGAACCAACAGCATCTGTACCTACACAATTAGAACCAGTTGAAGAACAACCAGTTGTTGAAGAACCGACTCAACAGCAAGTTGAAGTGATTCGTGAAGAAACACCGAATACAACAACTGAAATTCGTCGTGAACCTACTCCTCCTGCAGAAGCTCCAGCTCCAAAAGCAGAAGCACCTAAAGCTGCAGAAAAACCTGCACAAGCTGCTCAACCTAAACAAAACTCAGGTTCTGCACAGTCTGAAGATGACGCCGTAGCTGCTGCCATTGCTGCTGCAACACCAGCCTTAGAGAACTAAGATCGAAGTTTTATCAAACAAATGATCAAAAAAACCCGGCAAAAGTCGGGTTTTTTATTGTTTCTATGTAAATAAAAATCTGTACCCGACGATGCACTGTTTTTTCTCACAACTATTCTTGTAATTTTTCAGCTAAATATTCAATAAATAAACGAACACGTTTCGGTAAATGCTCTTGTTGATAATAGACAGCATGAATAAGCTGTTCATGCGGTTCAATTTGATCGTCTAAAAATTGTACCAATCGCCCTTCTGCAATATCTTTTTCTAACATAAAAATCGAAAGACAAGCGATGCCCATCCCATGAATCGCAAGCTCCCGTAGTGTTTCACCATTTGATGCCTTGATGTTGGGTCGGATCGTCAGGGGCTTCCCTGCGACTTGGAACGGCCAAGTATTCATATGGGTAATTTGACTAAATCCAAGTAAAGCATGTGCTGTTAGCTCATCAGCATTTTGCGGTCGTCCATGCTGCTGAAGATATTCAGGACTCGCCACCAAACACAATCGACTCTTATAGATGAGTTTTGCATGCAAACTTGAATCGTTTAATTTTCCAAAGCGAATTGCGACATCCGCTTTATGCTCTAATAAGTCAATCACTTGATCATGATTCACCAATTCAATCTGTATATGTGGATAACGTGCATTAAATTCTGGAATCAAGGGAACGATCATATGCAGAATAAACGAAATCGCAGAATCGACTCGCACTAACCCCGAAGTATCTGCATCTAATTTCAGCAGAGAATCTTCCGCTTCACTCAAATCATTCA
This sequence comes from Acinetobacter sp. YH12097, assembly GCF_013419225.1. Lineage (NCBI taxonomy): Bacteria > Pseudomonadati > Pseudomonadota > Gammaproteobacteria > Moraxellales > Moraxellaceae > Acinetobacter > Acinetobacter sp. YH12097. Next base: position 12,590 of record NZ_VPAN01000010.1, read on the forward strand.
ATATCCGCCGTGTTTTAGCTAAAAATAATTGCCCCTCTTGCGTGAGCTTAATTTTGCGGGTTGTTCGTTCCAACAGGGTTACATTTAATTTAGATTCCAGACGCTGTAATGCACGGCTGACACCAGATGCTGTTTGATCCAGTCTTTCTGCTGCTTTGATAATAGAGCCGCTATCTACAATAACAGTAAAAGCCTGCAGCTCCTCAATGGTCGATTTCATTGCATATTCTAATTCGTGATTTTTAATCAATAATATATTCCAAACTCATGCATTTTTCTTCATTAAAATTAGCAGCACAATAGCATCAATTCAAAAAAGAGAATTCCTGATGATTGTTCCTCAATTTGGTGTCGGCACCTTCCGTTTGACAGGTGAAACTGTCATTCACTCAGTTAAAACAGCCTTAGAAGTTGGATATCGTGCTGTAGACACCGCACAAATTTACGCTAATGAAGCAGAAGTAGGCCAAGCACTCCATGAAAGTCAGGTCAATCGAGCTGATATTTTCTTAACCACGAAAATTTGGACTGAAAATTATGCTGCCGACAAACTAATACCCAGTCTAAAAGACAGTTTAATTAAATTGAGGACTGATGCAGTTAACCTTACACTTATTCATTGGCCAGCACCTGCACTTGGAGTCGATATTCCTGAATTAATGGGACATTTACTTGAGGCAAAAAAACAAGGATTGACTGAGCATATTGGTGTATCTAATTTTAATATAGAGCTCACTCAACAAGCCATTGATCACATTGGGCTAGAAAATATTGCAACCAATCAAATTGAACTGAGTCCATATTTACAAAATCAAAACTTGGCCAATTATCTACAAGCGAACAATATAGATGTCACATCCTATATGACTTTGGCCTATGGCAAAGTTTTGCAAGACCCAACGCTGTTAAACATCGCGACCGAACACCAAGCTACTTCAGCTCAAATTGCACTCGCATGGGCACTGCAAAAAGGTTATGCCGTGATTCCATCTTCAACCAAACCTGAACATTTAATCAGTAATTTAAAAGCTCAAGAGATTCATTTAACACCTGAACAGATGCAGGCCATTGCCACACTCGACAGAAATGCGCGTGAAGTGAACCCACCTGAACTTGCTCCAGTTTGGGATATTTAATATGAAATTCAATTTTCCATTAATTGCATTAGCCGTAGGTGCTTTTGCAATTGGCACAACAGAATTTTCACCGATGGGTTTTTTGCCTGAAATCGCAGCAGATTTATCGGTATCTATTCCTCAAGCGGGCTTACTGATTAGTGCCTATGCCGTTGGCGTCATGATTGGTGCCCCATTGATGACCTTATGGTTAGCACGTTTTCCAAAACGTACATCACTCATGTTATTAATGACAATTTTCACCCTTGGCAATCTGCTTGCCACAGTTGCGCCAGATTATTTAGGTTTAATGGCTGCGCGTTTAGTGACGAGTTTGAACCACGGCGCCTTTTTTGGCTTAGGCTCTGTCGTCGCAGCAAGTGTTGTTCCAAAAGATAAACAAGCCAGTGCCGTTGCTATGATGTTTATGGGCTTGACCATTGCCAATATTGGCGGCGTGCCACTCGCAACATGGGTGGGGCAAAATATCGGTTGGCGTATGTCTTTTGCAGCCATTACCTTACTGGGCATTATCACCATGTTGGCATTATGGAAAGCACTGCCCCATCAGCAACAGACCGAAAAACCTGATGTACGAGCAGAGTTAAAAGTATTAACACGCATGCCTGTTGTTTTAGCACTGCTGACCACAGTCATGAGTGCTGGAGCTATGTTCGCGCTATATACTTATATCGCACCGAGCTTAAAAGTCTTTACCCATGCAAGCCCTGAGCTTATCACTTTCATGTTGGTCTTAATCGGGATCGGATTTTCAATTGGTAACCATTTCGGTGGTAAGTTTGCAGATCAATCCTTAGATAAAACCTTGATTGGCTTTTTAGTCTTACTCATGCTGATGATGCTGTTATTTCCAATTTTAGCAACATCCACCATTGGCGCGGCGATTGCATTAATCATCTGGGGAGCAGCAGCCTTTGCCGTTGTACCACCTTTACAAATGCGTGTTATGACAGTCGCTCACGATGCACCAGGCCTCGCTTCTTCAGTGAATATTGGTGCATTTAATCTTGGAAATGCTTTGGGCGCTGTTGCTGGTGCCGCAGTGCTAAATCTCAACCTAAGCTATGCTGCAGTATCTTATACAGGAGCGACATTGAGTGCTATAGCGTTGATTTTAGTATTGATACAGATGAAGCTTAAACCTCAAACAACTGCATGTTGCGCACAAGCCGAGTAACACACACTTAAAATAGCCTATCCAAAGTAGGCTATTTTTTAGTTCGCATATAACTTTAAAAAATCTGCCATCAATTTGGTTGCCCATGAATGGGTATCAACAAGACCTTCATAATAACCACAGTGACTGCCTTTTTTGGTGGTCACCACCACCACATTCGGCAAAGAACGAATTAATTCTTTATAGGGCTCAAAGTTTTGAATGTGGCAAATAGGATCGTCTTCGGCATTTAAAATCATCAAAGGAATTTTAAGATTTTCAAATACATAAATTGGGTTGGTGGATTTGGCATAACTTTCATAATCAGTAAAACCCGCCATTTGAAAATATGTACGTTCAAACTGCGCCAGATCTTTACTTTTTAGGACTTCAATTATAGATGGAGTCGTTGACCATGTTGCAGAATAGGGTTCTACAAATTTCTGAAAGAGCTTCTTGGTCATCATTTTACTGTAAAAAGGATGGACATTTTTAAAGCCAAGCTCGGTGTCATAGCCCGGACATAAAGCAAAAGCCGCTTTAAGTGGTGTTTCCTCACCTTGTTCGCCTAAATAGCGGACCAATAACCCCGTTCCTGCAGATGAACCGACGCCAAATAAATTCGATTCGGGAAATTTCTGCTGAATAAAGGCAATCTGTTCACGCAGGTCATCGGTTGAACCAAATAAGTTTATTTTGGCAACAGGCATAGGTAAATTGGCATGACCACGTCTTAAACACAGTGCAATGCGCCAACCTGTATATAGATGAAGATCCCGAACCACTTCTCGCATACTTTCAGGCGTTCCCGTAATCGTATGCATGAGCACCACAGTTGGCACAGCCGCAGGTAAATCTAAACCTAACCATGCAATGGCTGTGATTCCACCATCAGCCATGGTTAGCTGCTCTATGGCGTCGTATTTGAGCTTTACTTGCTGCTTTTTAATGACATCAAAATACAGTAAATGTGCATGGGTATTCGACAGCCAAGGCGTAGGACGATATTTTTCATGTAGTTGCTTTAACTTCGGCAGCACATGTTGCATTTGCCCTTCAGGATGATAATAAAGCTGTGGTAATTCTGCACCGATGGCATGATCTACAAAATTTAAAAGAGCCTGACGCCCTTTATGAATCACATTATTCATTGACCTTACCTTCACCTCGCTTCGCACTACAGCAAATCATTTCAATCTTTTCACTTTGACCAACAAGGCCCATTAAACAAACGTATCTACAAAACCATATCTCGCTAGCAATATTTGTTTGCTTAAGCCTCATAAGCAAAAAGCATGACAATATCCATCATGCTTTTTATCATTCTGTGATGAGCATTTTAAAAACAGCAGAGTTAAGGCTGATATTGCATAATGCGCTCACCCATTTTCGCCGCCAATGCTTCCAAGCCACTTTTCGGACGGAGCATGACTTCAAAATCAATCATCTGTCCTTGTTCATTAAACTGAATCATGTCGATCCCTTTTAACTTTTTCTCGCCAACATTGGCAGAAAACTCAAGAACCACGTTCAAACCATCTTCTGTATAAAACTCACGGTGATAGGTAAAATTTTCAAAAATTTGAATCACATTGGTCAAAATAAAAGTCACCACTGGCTTACCCGGATAAGGGTTAAACGCGACGGGTGAACGAAACACCACATCTTCTGCCAATAGTTCATTTAAAATATTCATATCCCGTGTGTTGAGCATTTCGTGCCAACGTGCAACAGATTTTTTAGTTGTTTCAATGGTCATGTTTGTGTCCTTTTTTTGTTGATGAATCATTTCCCTCTCCGCATCCTCCCCCCAAAGGGAGAGGAAGCACGACAACTGCATATTAAATTGAATGAAGTTGTCGTGGTTTAGTATGAGGCTGATTAAATCACCGCAGCCAAATCTGCACCTTGACGAATGGCACGTTTAGCATCCAACTCACCGGCTTCTTTCGCACCTCCAATCAAATGCACATTTTTGCCATCTGCTTGTAGCTGTTCATACATCGCGGTATAGGATTCCTGACCTGCACAAATCACCACATGATCAACATCTAAAATACGTGGTTGACCATCAACGGTAATATGCAAACCTTGATCATCAATTTTGTCGTAGCTTGCACCCGCAATCATTTTCACATCGCGGTGTTTCAAACCTGTACGGTGAATCCACCCCGTGGTTTTACCTAAGCCAGCACCAACCGATTTAGCCTTACGTTGCAATAAATACACTTCACGCGGCGATTCTTCGACGTCTGGATGTTTCAAGCCACCGACTTGCGCATAAGTGGTATCAATTCCCCATTCATCATAAAATTTCTCAGGATTGAGGCTACCGCTCTCACCTTCATGCGTTAAATATTCAGCCGTATCGAAACCAATACCGCCTGCACCAATGATCGCTACACGTTTGCCCACAGGTTGACGTTCACGTAAAACCTGTAAATAACTCAATACTTTTGGATGATCAATACCATCTATATCTAACTGACGCGGCGTTACACCCGTCGCCACCACGATGTCATCAAAATCAGACTGAGCTAATTCTTCATACGTTGCCGTATGGTTCAGTACCAATTTAATCTGAGGCAATAGTTCTATTTTGCGTTTGAAATAACGCAGCGTTTCATAAAACTCTTCTTTACCAGGAATCGTTTTCGCGATATTGAACTGCCCACCAATTTGGCTCGATGCTTCAAAAATAGTTATGTTATGACCACGCTCTGCAGCATAAGTTGCAAAGCTTAAACCCGCAGGTCCCGCACCAATCACAGCAATATTTTTCACCTGTGCAGATTCTTTAAAAATCAGTTCAGTTTCATAGCAAGCTTGAGGGTTAACCAAACATGTTGCAATTTTCATCGAAAAAATATGATCTAGGCAGGCTTGGTTACAACCAATACAGGTATTAATTTCATCACTACGACCTTGTTCTGCTTTTTCCACAAAACGTGGGTCAGCCAGCATTGGACGTGCCATGGACACCATATCTGCATCACCCGAAGCAAGTACGTGCTCAGCCATTTCAGGGGTATTGATACGGTTTGAGGTGATTAAAGGAACATTCACTATACCTTTTAATTTCTTGGTCACCCATGTAAATGCAGCACGTGGCACTTTGGTTGCAATGGTCGGAATACGTGCTTCGTGCCAACCAATACCGGTATTGATAATGGTTGCACCGGCTTTTTCAATCGCTTTTGCAAGTTGCACAACTTCTTCGAAAGTCGAACCGCCTTCAACCAAATCCAACATAGAAAGACGGTAAATAATAATAAAATTTTCACCGACTAATTCACGCGTACGACGCACGATCTCAATTGGAAAACGAATCCGGTTTTCATAACTGCCACCCCATTCATCATCACGGTGGTTGGTACGTGCAGCAATAAACTCATTAATTAAATAACCTTCTGACCCCATGACCTCTACACCATCATAACCCGCTGTCTGTGCTAACTGAGCACATTTGGCAAAATCATTGATTGTGCGTTCGACGTCTGCTGTGCTTAAAGCTTGCGGTTTTACTGGGTTAATTGGTGCTTGAATAGATGAAGGTGCAACATTATTGGCCTGATACGAGTAACGACCTGTATGCAAAATCTGCATCGCAATTTTACCGCCAGCATCATGTACCGCCTGCGTAATCACTTTATGTTTTTCTGCTTCTTCTAAAGAGTCTAATTTTGAACCACCAGCAAATGTCACACCATCATCATTGGGAGAAATACCACCAGTTACAATCAGACCTACACCACCTTTCGCACGCTCAGCGTAAAAAGCTGCCATGCGTTCATAGCCACCCGGTGCTTCTTCAAGGCCGATATGCATAGAACCCATCAATACACGGTTCTTTAGCGTTGTAAAACCTAAATCTAGTGGTGCCAATAAATTTGGATAATTTGACATTTTTTCTCCTTAGCGTGCTGAAAAGCTGGCTTTTTTTATCTTCGCTTGTATACGAGCTTTCTATTTACATCTACGCATACAAGATTTTTGCAACTTGTTGCACTAATTTATATGCGAGATTTGATTTTTATGCAACATGTTGCATAATAAAAAGTACAAAACTATTTTGACTGAGCCATATATGTCTTTAGCCCATGTTTTACTCACGAGCTTACTTGAAAAACCGAGTACAGGAATTGACCTTGCACGCCGTTTTGACCGCTCTATGGGCTTTTTTTGGAATGCAACACATCAGCAAATCTACCGTGAACTCAATGGCATGCTGCAAAAAGGCTGGATCAGCACCATTGAAGATGAGCACAGTACAACCCGTAAAAAAACCTACCAAGTTGAACAGCTTGGACGTGTTGAATTAGCCAATTGGATGGTTGAGCAAAGCCCTCCGGCTCAATTACGTGAAGAGTTGATGGTTCGTTTACGTGCAGAAGCTCAGCTGGGTACAAATGGCGTATTACCCGAATTAGAGCGCCATCTAGACATTCACAAAGAAAAACTAAAAGTGTACCAGTCTATTTTTGCAAAAGACTTTGCACATGCGCATGATGAAGACCGTACTTTGTACATTCATAAAATGATTTTACAGCTTGGGATAGATTTGGAAATCGGTTGGATCAAATGGCTCGAAACCATCATTCCACAGTTGCATAAATTTAATCGCTAAAACAAAAAAATAAATAGGAAGCCGCATGCCACACTATACAATGCCCGATCAGCAACAACTGTATGTTCGTGAATATGGTCAAGGAGAACCCATTCTGGTTTTATCGGGGCTGGGCATGCAAAGTTGGCAATGGCATCCTTTTCTATATCAACACCGAAAGCATTTTAAATTTATCATTCCAGACTGGCGTGGATTTGGCGGCTCTAAACTTTGTCAAATTCCAAATATGGACATCATTTCAAGCCATTGGCGAGATATTGACAGCTTAGTTTCCCAGCTCGGTTACGATAAAATCACGGTGATTGCCTACTCCATGGGGGCAACGACCACCATGCACGGTTTAAAATACGGTCAGTTTGCTGAAAAAATTAAACGTTATTTACACATCGATCAAACCCCTAAAATACGAGTAGATGCAGATTGGCAATATGGTTTATATGGCAAACGTCACACTGAGTTTTTAAGTATTTTAGAAGACATCTCGAAGGTACTTGCAATCAACCTCTCTGTGCCATTTGCACAGCAGATGAATAAACATGACCGTCAAGGTCTGGTCGACGCTTGGTTAAGGTTCATAGACTTACAAAATAGCAATCCATATGCATTATCCGCTTTCCGTTTTGCATACCAACAACCGACGTTACAGAAGCTGATGTTACCCTCACAAAGTGTGGCCTATTTATATTGGTATATTCAAAATTATCTGAACCATACTGAAGATTATCGTGAAGCCATTGCAGCACTCACCGCACCAACAACTTTTTTCACAGGGGCAAAATCGATCCTCTACCCTGCTCAAGGTCAAAAAATTATTGCTGACAGTCTAGCCAATGCAGAGCAGATTATTTTTAAAAAATCGGGACACACGCCATTACTCAGTGAACCGGTCAAATTTAGCCGTGAAATCACCAAGTTCTTAAAACAAGCGCTCTAATAAGACTGAATAAAAAAATAGGCTCATTACTTTTCAAGATTGAACCTATTTTTTTATATACAGGATGTTTTACTTAATAGGTAACTTAAAAATTAATTTCAAAATCAAATTGTTTTTAATGTTAAAACAAGTGTTAGAAAACCCGACGATCGTATTCAATTGCTTCCAAATCATACACTTGGTAGACGCAGTCAAATAAAGGACGCGCCAATTCGCCTTCATCATCATTCCGCACGATCAAATAAATTTGGCTAATGGCAGCACTATCCGATAATTTCACATAATTCACATGCCTAAACTGCATAATTTGTACAGATTCAGGAACAATACAAATGCCTTCGCCTGCGGCAACCATGCCTAGTGATTGCTGCAAATCTGCTTGGGTGTTAAAGCGTTTCGGCTCCATACCATATTCTAAAAACAACGACTTGATCAGCGTTGCATAACTTTGACCATCCGTTGCTGGATAGATAAAAATCTGCTCATCTTTGAGATTATTTAATGCAATCTGCTGCTGTGAAGATAAAGGATGGCTCGAATGCACCGCAACAATTAGCGGCTCTTCACGCAATAGCACACGTTTAACCGCCTGATCCGACACACGAACTCGGCTAAAACATGCATCAACCCGACCTTCTTTTAATGCCTGAATCTGATCAACTGCACTCAGTTCGATTAAATTTACATTTAAGTGTGGGTATTGCTGGCGGAACAAATAAACAATTCGAGGTAATAAACCACAGAGTAACGAACCGCCATAGCCAATATTAATAGTACGTTCAGTGGCACTGGCCCGCTGCGTAATGAGCTTAATCTCTTCTGCATTGGAGAGTAATTTCACGGCTTGCTGATAAAAGAAACGGCCGATGGTGGTGGTTCTTAAAGGACGGCTGCCACGCTCAAAAAGCTGTGCACCCAACTCTTCTTCTAAATTTTGAATTTGACGACTTAAAGGAGGTTGAGCAATAAATAGCTTTTCAGCAGCCTTCGTAAAACTCTGTTCTTCTACAACGGCGACAAAGTAACGTAAATGTCTTAATTCCATGACATTGTCCTTTAATGTCGAATTTCTTTCATAATGGTCTTTTATTTGAATATATCAGGACGACACTCAAATCACATCCTTCAAATTCGGTTATTTAAAAGATGTATATACCACATTTATTGTTTGGTCATGCTAATGTGAAACGATTACAAGGTTAACCCGACTTTAGTCTTGGCAATTTTGCTCAACCTTCTCACATGAAAAACTACAAAACGTGATTGACTTCATGAAACAATTCAAGTTAATTAGCAAAATCGTTGCAAATATGGAATAAGAACAGTGCTGAGTGATCTAGATGATTTTTATTGTTTTGCCCAAGTGGTCGAACATGGTGGTTTTAGTGCAGCAGAACGTGCAACAGATATTCCAAAATCAAAACTGAGTCGTCGGGTCTATAACTTAGAAGAACGTTTGGGTGTCCGCCTGATTCAACGTAGTTCACGACATTTTGCTGTTACAGATATTGGTATGAATATCTACCGCCATGCACAAGTTATGATGAATGCCGCTCAAGCCGCACATGATTTGGTTGATCATCTCAGTACGCAGCCGCGCGGCTTAATTAAAGTCAGCTTACCTGTTTCCATCGCGCAAAATGAAATGACCAAAATATTACCTGAATTTTTAAAGCAATATCCAGAAATCAAAGTGCAAATGATGGTGACCAATCGGCGCGTAGATATCATTAATGAAGGCTTCGATCTTGCGCTACGTGTACGTTCAAATCTAGACGACGACCCCAATTTAGTCATTCGTAAATTTGAAACGATTGAGCAGCACTTATTTGCCAGTCAGGCCTATCTGAATAAATTTGGTGAACTCAAACAGCCCGAAGACTTATCACAACATCAAATATTAAGTATGGCGGATGAGCATCTCGATCAACATATTATTGTGACCGATGCACAGCAGCATCAGAAAAAAATTAAAGTCAACCCAACGGTAATGGGCTCTGACCTATCGATGTTAGCTGCACTGGCCTGCCAAGATTGTGGCGTGGTGTTATTACCCGACAGTATTGTGTCCGACCATGTGAAATCAGGTGCTTTGGTTCGTGTGTTACCTGAATGGAAAGCTGCACATGGTATATTCCATGCTGTTTATCCATCTCGTCGTGGCTTATTACCTGCTGTACGAGTATTCATTGATTACTTAGTTGAAAAACTCAGCCAACATGAACACGCTAAATTTTAGGCAAAAAAAAGCTTACCCATGTGATGGGTAAGCGAAAACTTAAAAACTAAGAAAATCAGAAACTACAGCAGAATCTGTAATCATATTATATAAATAAAATACATCTTTATTAAATCGTTAATAGCTCTAACTGATTTTCAGAGTTATAAGCAAAGCCTTATAAATTAAGCTATAGACAAAACCTCTTAGTCTTAAAACCTATAACGTTCATACACACCACAAATTATTAGACTAAAGTCAAAAATTATACACATGTATAATTTAATTTAACTTCAATCATTTAGATACAGCAGATTCAGGATTAAATTCGCGATTTAGCTTAGATTGCAGGATATGTACCTGTACCTTCTGGCCATGGAGATAGCAACTCAAAACCACTATCGGTTACAACCACCATATGTTCCCACTGTGCAGATAAAGAGCGGTCTGCAGTAATCACTGTCCAGCCATCTTTTAACTCTTTAGTTCGCGCTTTACCGCTGTTAATCATCGGTTCAATGGTAAAGACCATGCCTTTTTTCAGAATCACACCTTGACCCGGTTGACCATAGTGTAAAACGCTCGGTTGCTCATGATAAACCTTACCAATTCCGTGACCACAGTATTCACGTACTATGCTGTAGCCTTCACGATGAGCAACTTGTTGAATGGCATAGCCTACATCCCCCAAAGTTGCTCCCGGTTTAACTGCATGAATCCCTGCAACCATGGCTTCGTAGGTAGTTTCCACTAACTTTTTAGCCGCAGGCGAAACCTCACCCACATAGTACATACGACTGGTATCACCAAAATAACCATCTTTAATGATGGCAACATCAATATTGATAATGTCGCCATCTTTCAATACAGTTTCTTTCGAAGGAATACCATGACAAACCACTTCATTCGGTGAAATACAGGTGGTTTTGGTATAGCCATAGTAGCCAACGTTGGCAGGAATCACTTTAAGTGTGTTGACGATAAAATCATTACAGATATCGTCTAGATATTCAGTGGTCACGCCCGGCTTGACATACTCCCCGATCATCTCTAAAACCTGAGCAGCTAAACGACCTGAAATGCGTAATTTTTCAATATCTTGCTCGGTTTTAATCGTGATTTTGGAAGCTTTCATCTGAATATCCTCAAATTTGAATACACCGAATTATAGACCTTTTAGATTTTTTTTGTTTTATTCAGCCAATATTTCTGCATTTATTCGGCTTATAGCATCCTATTTAGTGCTGAAAATTAGAACAATTGATTTATATCTGATAAATCTTAATAGCTAAACTTATTCCTATAAAAATTTTATATACAATAAATTTCTTTTATTTATCATAAATATAAATAAAACATTATTTTATCTGTCAATATATTCATGATTCGTATTATAAAAACTATCTATACGATTTATAAATTTTGCTCCAAAAACGAGCTTAATTGCACTAAAATTGCCTTTTTTCACAGTTCATCTCCCCTTTATGACAAGTCTTCGTACACGGGATATTGTTGCCTTAGGTTTTATGACCTTCGCACTGTTTATTGGTGCAGGCAACATTATTTTCCCACCAATTGTCGCACAGCAAGCGGGTGAACATGTTTGGTTAGCTGCATTTGGTTTCTTAATCACCGCAGTTGGTCTACCTGTCATCACGATTATTGCTTTGTCGCGTGTTGAAGGTTCTATTCAAGTTTTAAGTTCACCTTTGGGTAAAGCAGCCAGCATTATCCTTACTGTCGCGTGTTACTTAGCTGTTGGACCTTTATTTGCAACACCTCGTACAGCTACCGTTTCATATGAAATTGGTTTCTCTTCTTATTTTGGTAACGGCGCAAACAGTCTGCTAATTTATAGCGTGATTTATTTTGCATTAGTGACCATTGTTTCACTTTATCCAAACAAAATTTTGGATACTGTGGGTTATTTCCTTTCACCGCTCAAGATCTTAGGTCTCATTGTACTGGGTATCTCTGCGTTCTTTATCCCTGCTGGTGTAATTCCGCCTGCAATTGGTAACTACGTGGCTGCACCAGTTTCTGAAGGTGTGGTCAATGGTTATTTAACCATGGATACTTTAGGTGCTTTAGTTTTTGGTATCGTGATCGTAAAAGCCATTACTTCACGTGGTGTAACGGATAGTAAGCTCGTCACCAAGTATGCTGTCATTGCCAGTATTATTTCAGGTATTGGACTTACACTGGTTTATATCAGCTTGTTCAAACTCGGTATGGGCAGCCATGATATTGCTCCAAATGCAACAAATGGTGCAGTGATCCTGCATGCATATGTACAACATGCATTTGGTGATATGGGCGCTTATTTCCTATCTGCAATGATCTTTGTTGCATGTATGGTTACCGCGATTGGCTTGACCTGCGCATGTGCTGAATATTTCTCAGAATTGACTAAAATTCCATACAAAGTTTTTGTGTTCATTTTAGTTGGTTTCTCACTGCTGATTTCAAACTTAGGTTTAACCAAACTCATTGCAGTTTCAGTGCCTGTTTTAAGTGCAATTTATCCACCTGCGATTGCAGTTATCCTACTTAGCTTCTGCTCTAAATGGTTTATTTCACCATCACGAGTTATTGCTCCTGTTACCGCTTGTGCGTTTATTTTCGGTATTTTTGATGGTTTAAAAGTAGCTGGTTTCGAAGATGCGCTTCCAAGCTTTATTGCCAATCTACCGCTTGCTCAACAAAATTTAGCATGGCTGATCCCTTCTGTGATTGTGCTGATTATTGCTGCTGTAATTGACAAAGTTAAAAAATAACCTTTTTTGACCTGTCTAAAATCGGAGTTTTACCCGAATGACGATTTTACCTGTGACCAATAATTGTCGAGTTTTACCCAAACTGACTTTTATTTGTCCTACTACAGCGCAAAAATCCTAAGTCATTGAACTTTTTTAATAAAGTTTTATTTTCATGATGAGAAAAAAATCCAGCCCTTTGGCTACAAAATATAATAATAGTTAAAATACAACTACTTTCTGCAAAATACACCGTACACAAACTCCATGATTAAGCCCGATTCAGACTGTAAGCTAGGCGGTTTCGTGTCATAAAGCCGATATACCCGTGTTGGTATATATATTGCTTATTCATACATAGATATTATGCATCGACCATTTTACTCACCAGTCAACACCTTTAGATTCATAATATTTAGTATATGAATAAAATGATTATTCTTATACGATGATCTAACATAGTTTTATGACAAAATAATGACATTTGCTATTGAAATACTTCTAGTTTCGAAGTACAACAGTAGTTCAAACCTGACCAAAATCATGGGTTTTGGCTAAACAACAACAAGGAGGGGTGGAGATGTTATCAGTACATTTCAAAAAGCAATTCTTCATTAACGCTCTGAAGGCAAATAAGAACATGGTGACCTATACAAGCACCACTATTGCTCTCATGCTGACACTACTTATTCAAGGCTTAATACAAGGAAATTTAAGACCTGAATATTTTGCTTATGCGCTTATTGTCTCTGTAGCCTTTTATTTATGGGCAGTCATTGACCACAAATATCGAAAGCAAAAATCAACAGAATTTTAAGTTAGAAGATGGATGAGGCATCATCCATCTTGAAAAAAGAAAGATGCCACCCCCACCTTCTCGATCATTTAATCCTTTTTAAATAACAATACAAATAATCCCTAAAATAACCAGAAAATCATCAGCCTTTTCTCATAAATTTTCAATTCTGCAGAACTTAAAATTTTGTTTATATAAATTCTTCGACCTAACAATCGTCTGCACTTTAAAAGCTTTTATCTCCTAATTAGCCTCCAATCTAATTGATACGATTTTTATTTGATACTACTTTGCTTAAAACCAAAATTTAACGATGACTCCGAAGAGCAATCCGAGTGTTGCAATTAACTCGCCAATCACCAATCCAAGCATTGCCATACTCATCATCCATTTAGGTAAATGCCATTTGCCTAAGACGTGCGGTACTTTAAATTGATTGGTGGTATCAGCTAAAAAGCCATGCAGCACATAGCTTAAAATCGAAAAGCTAAAAAAGAACAAATTGATGATTACAAAGAGTAAATTGAGTGTATGTGGAAGTGCTGAAAAATAGGCCAATACCGCTAAAATAAGCGTCGCTGGGGCGTATAACAAACTGCTCCGATGTGCGATATCTACATAATAATGCGCACGTGCCAGTTCAGACTGCCTTATTTGTGCATATTTCCACACACCTGTGAGCATACCTACCCATAAATAAATCCCACTAAAAACTATCGCAATTTTTACTGCACTCGAAAGTTGAAGCATGTCCATTTTAATTTACATCCATTGTTCAATTATACGCATTATTTTTATCTGTATTTCTTCTGCAATAGTACTTGCTTCAAACCTGTTATGACATGACTTTAGAGTCATACTCTTTTCAGGTTTCTTTTTGGAACTTGTGTAAATTAGTGACATCGGAACACACCCATGAAGTTTGAATCATGTCATCATCTGAAAAACTCACGATTCATTGCCAAGACGGCTATTCACTGAGTGCGCGCTTTTATCCGCACCAGACAGAGCTCAAACAGGCTTTACCTGTGTTGATTTGTCCAGCCACAGGCATTACCAAGCAATTTTATAATAGCTATGCAACATGGTTGAGCCAACAAGGCTATGACGTTTTAGTTTTCGATTTTCGTGGTATTGGTGAGTCGCTACACAGCCCTTTAAAACAATCGACAGCAAGTATTGTGCAATGGGGGCAGCTAGATATCCCTGCGGCAATCGACGCTTTGATCAGTAAAACGCAGGCACCTAAAGTCATATTACTCGGTCATAGCGCAGGCGGACAATTATTAGGTATCGTGCCAAATTATGACAAAGTTGCCAAAGTGGTTGCTGTTTCTGGCTCTACAGGTCATGTCAAAGATCTTAAAGGTCGCACCAAGCTTTTAGCTCCAGTGATGTTTAATGTGATCTTCCCGATTGCACGCTATACCATTGGCTATGGCCCGACTAATGCGATTGGCATGGGTGAAAATTTGCCAAAAGATGTTGCTCGTGAATGGGCTGAATTTTGTAGCAAACCCGGTTATGTCATCAACGCCTTAGGCAAAACTGTTCAGCATGATTTTCATCAACAGGTGAGCTGTCCGATCACTGCCGTATGGAGCTCTGATGACGAAATCGCCACGGAAGCCAATGTCAAAGACTTGCTGCGCTTATACCCGAATGCTTCGACTCAAATGATTGAGTTAAAACCGAAAGAAACAGGTCATAAAGCCATCGGACATATGTTGATGTTTAAATCGTCACATCAAAACCTATGGCCGATCATTGAACAACAGTTACACGCTTAAGTTTTTGCCACTCAGTCAGTAATCCGGCTGAGTGGTTTTTTTATAATCTGCACAAGATTTTCTATTTTTAGCTTCAATCACCCTGCCTAACACCTTACATAATTTATTTTTCTATCTTTAAAATCTGCATTGCAAGTCCGAGTGTACTAATTTTCTTCAGCCGACCATTGCAAAAAATGATATAACTATTTTTTCTCAATTATATTCTATTTTGGCATGAGTGAAGCACGACACAACCTCGACAGAATTGATCGTTTAATATTATCCGCATTAAGAGAAGATGGACGACTCACCATAGCCCAGCTTTCTGAACGTGTTGGTCTCTCCTCTTCGCCATGTTGGACACGCTTAAAACGTCTAGAAAATTTAAAAATTATCGATGGTTATACAGCCAACATCAATCCAAAATCGATTGGGATCAATGAATTATTCTTTATTGAAATCACATTAGAACGTCACGATGATGAAATTTTAGATCAATTTAGTGAAACTTTAGCCAATATGCCAGAAGTGGTAGAGGCACATTTAGTCACTGGCGATTACGATTATTTAGTGAAAGTTGCGGTTAAAAATGCTGAACACTATGAGCGTTTTTTGCGTAAAAACTTATATTCTATGAAAGGTATACGCCATACACGCTCTATTTTTGCGCTACGACAATTAAAATCTGCCAGCAGTGCTGACCTTATGATGATTGAGTAATGAGCCAATATAGATTTAATCTATAAGATGACTTTAAAATTTAAGGGCAATTGAGTTCAGCACTCAATCGCCCTATTTATGCGGTCTAATCTATAAAGCCATCTTTTTTCAATTTTTTATCTGTCAAATACTCACGTATGACCAATGTTGCGATAATAATGATGGCTTCTAGAATCGCCACAGTGACGGTTATTTTGGTAAATACTTCGACACTGAGCAACTCAAACCACAACTGAGCGATGGCTAATAACCCCCATAAAACTGAAATAATAAGTGCGCTAAAGACACCATATTTCATATTTCTCTATCCAAAACAACTACATAAGCTTCACGCTTCCAAAAAAGTAGCATACGGCGGATATCTTTTTCCATCGTAATCACCGCCCAACCTTGCTGCGCATTTTGATTTAAAAAATTGGTGAATTTAACAGGATCAACTTTTGAAGAGCCAAGCAGTAAAGATCCCAGCATGCCTTCTTGATAGATAACAACTTTATATTCTTTCATCAATATAGTTCTTTATGGTTATAGTGAAATGAACAAATGTTCAGGGCAAAGTATAGCGATCGCTTTTTTCTAAAATAACCTAGTTTTACCCGCCTAATTTGCTCAGCAATTTTTTCGATTTTATGTTTTAATACATGCAGTATGAGATGAGCCTTATATGAGTATCACGCGAGTGATACGACTAGCCCCTAACCATGGGGCTTTTTAATGTCCGCATTTATGATTTTCAAGTTTTAGCATCTTTGAGAGACTCTTTCGCTAATAGTTTGCTGTGTCTTTCGACATGCTGCCAGCATAGCCCTATACTCGTAAAGCTAAGAAAGTATTCAAAGCAACGATATACTTACTTAAATCTATCACCGATCAGTTAAAAATAATCACTGCAGTCTCTTCTGCCTGCAAATATCTAGGTGTCAGCACTTCACGCTTCTATGCATGAAAAATGTTAGATTTATTTATGTATGATGATTTGAAAGCTATTCATTGGCAGCATCATACTCATTTAGGCGCACAATCATGTCCATGACATACATGATCTTGATTATCGTATGAATGAATGTTCTGTCTGTAGAATCTAAGAATATTTAAAAAGCTAAGTTTACTGAATAAAGTTGCACGCAAATATAAGCATACAACGGATATTACTTATATCAGTACCAAGCAAGATGGGTTGTATTTATGTGGATGCTAAGTTTATTTAGTCGTTGTACTGTCTGTTGGCAAACTAGCCATTGTAATGGTCAAGTAAAATCAGACCATCAATTGATATGCGTGTAATGCATTTAATTAAGCAGTAGCTCATCAAGGTTATCCAAACAGGTGCATGGTACATTTCCTTGCAAAGCAATACTTCACAGACTCGAAGTACTGTAATCATGATTGTAGGGGCTATTTATTGATGAATAACGGTATTCTAGTATACAACCGTCGCGACCTTACACAGTATGCTGCTCATGGGATAATGCAGTAAGCGAAGCTTGTCTCCCACATTAAAAGACCATGTGATTCACGGTAGTGTTTACTACTAGAAAAGAAACCGATGCTGTATTATTCTCAAAGTTTACTACCATCGAATTAGACGACCTTCTACAAATGACTGGTTAAGTCTAAAAGCCTTTAAGCAGAAATATTTTAAGTATTTAGAAGGGATGACCGTTCACGATATTGTTTAGGATCAATGCTTCAGTTACTTGATGGGTCACTATGAAACAGTCACTTGCCGAAGTAAATCTGAAGTTCTGCTGTACATATAAAAAATCCTCCTAAGCGGAGGATTTTTCGACTAACTTTTTGACGTTTAGAATTTTGCTTCTAGTACATTCGCTGACACTTGGTTTTTCCAAAGCTCACGTAACGTCGGTAGATAGAATTTTTCACCTAACTCAACCAACTCTGCATCAATCAAACCATGAACTTCGTGCATGAATAGATAATCCAGTTCAACAGTTTGTAATTTTGACTGTGCTTTTTTATATTCTTTGCGCTTTTGCTGTGCTTTTTTTACCAAGTTATCTGCATAAGCACGGTCTTTATATTGGGCAATAGCATTCAAACGTAGTTCGATTACGCCCCAACCACTGAGTAGCAATTTAAATTTTTCAAAATCTGTCGTTGTCGATTCCCAGCTCATTTCTTCAAGATTTTCATTTTCAGGCAAAACTGGTAGCAAAAGCTCCATAACACTTGGGAAAATCTTTTTAAAATTCAAAACAAATTTAACAGGATGCTCGCCCGGATAGTCTTTAAATTGAACGTTCTTTTGGACATCTGTCAAATAGATGGTGAGCATTGGGGGAAATCCTTAAATAAAACACTGTCTTGCAAATATTTATTCAAACAAATGTCAAATAGCAACGAAAACAGAAAAAGAAAGGCATTTTAACAAGTGTGCCAATGAATTCAAAGCCCAATCCAATGAATTACTCGCTTCATCATCAGGCCTTTCTTCATTTTGTTCGTTTCCCTATTTTTAATAAATCGTCTGGTTTCTATACATACATTTCAAGATGAATATGAATCCAAAGAATCTGTGTTAGGCAATAACTAGTTGAAAAATAATTCAATCATATATCCAATAAAAAGAGGGGCTGAATATGAATCAGCCCCTCTTTTTATTTTCAAACACTCTAGATGAATGATCTCAAACCAATTTATTTGGTATTGGGTAAAACCATTTGCTCAGGACGAACCACTTCATCAAATTGCTCTGCAGTGACTAAACCGAGTTCTACCGCAACTTGCTTTAGAGTTTTACCTTCTTTATATGCAGTTTTAGCAACTTTTGCAGCATTTTCATAACCAATTACAGGATTGAGTGCCGTAACTAACATTAATGAATCATGTAAGAAATGATCGATTTTTTCACGGTTTGGCTCAATGCCTACTGCACAGTGGTCATTAAAGCTATTACATGCATCACCGAGGAGTTGAATAGATTGCAATAAGTTAAAGGCAATAACAGGCATAAACACGTTTAATTCAAAGTTACCCGATGCACCGGCAACATTAATGGTTGTGTCATTTCCAAGTACTTGAGCAACCACCATTGTCATGGCTTCACTTTGAGTTGGATTGACCTTACCTGGCATGATGCTTGAGCCTGGTTCATTTTCTGGAATACGTAGCTCACCAAAACCACAGCGTGGGCCACTGGCTAACCAGCGCACATCATTGGCGATTTTATTTAAACTTGCAGCAAGTGTTTTTAAAGCACCCGACGCGAATACAGCTGCATCACGCCCTGCTAGTGCTTCAAATTTATTTGGCGCAGTGACAAATGGCAGACCCGTTTGTTTCGCAAGTTCTGCTGCTGCTTTTACAGCATATTCAGGATGTGCATTCAGACCTGTACCGACCGCTGTACCACCTAGTGGTAATTCATACAGTCCTTCTAAAGCTTGATTTAAACGCTTCAAACCATGATCGAGCTGTGAAACATAGCCGCTAAACTCTTGGCCTAATGTTAAAGGCGTTGCGTCCTGTAAATGTGTACGGCCAATTTTAACAATATCTTTAAAATCGTTAGATTTAGCTTTTAAGGTATTACGCAGTTTTGTTACTGCAGGAATTAAAAGCTCATTGATTTGTAGACTTGCAGCCACATGAATTGCGGTTGGGAATGAATCGTTGGTCGATTGAGCACGATTGACATGATCATTGGGATGGACAGGTTTTTGTGAGCCCAACGGATTACCCAGTTTTTGATTGGCAATATTGGCAATTACCTCATTACAGTTCATGTTACTTTGCGTACCTGAACCAGTTTGCCAAACTACCAGTGGAAATTGTGCATCCCACTGCCCTGAGATCACTTCTTCGGCTGCATTGACGATATAACCAGAAAGTTCCTGAGGGATTTGACCCAATGCTGCGTTAGTAATCGCTGCTGATTTTTTAACGAGACCCATTGCACGAATCATTGGACGTGGTAAACGTTCACCACCAATTTTAAAGTTTTGCAAACTACGCTGTGTTTGTGCACCCCACATCGCATCGCTAGGTACTTCAACATCGCCCATTGTGTCATGTTCAATACGTGTTTGCATAAATGACCTCATATCCTTATCTATAAAATTGAACGTCTGTGCAGAATCAAATTCTGCTGATAAATACAGTTTAGGTAACTTGTTTAGACTTGTAAATAATAACCATTATCAATTATAAGTGGTTTATTTGATAATCTTTATCGTGATTTTATAAAGAAAATCATGCACGATGATTAAATTCACCCAATACAAGACGAGTTAATTACCTCTTAATGTTTGTTGATAGAAACGCCATTCATCTTCTAGCATTTTCTTTAAATCTTGTTCAGGCTGCCAATCAAAAGTACTTTTCGCTTTCTGTGTACTTGCCCCAAGCTGGTCATATTCATGGCTTGGATAAAAAGTAGATTCGACAGTCTTAATCTCGGCCTTAGTTACTTCTGAAAGCGTATCTAATAGTTGCTGTATCGAAACCAACTCACCTGAAATATTAAAAGCCTCACAGGCGAATTGCTGCTGCGACAACCATTGCAAACATTGCCACACCGCCTTACAACAGTCGAGTACATGCAAGAAACTCCGTTCCACAGTACCATCTCCAGTTGTAGCTTGTTTGCGAAGTTCGATAAAATCTCGTTGTAAAGCCCCAACTTGCATCGCTAGTGGCACGATATTTTTTGGCAATGGCGCTACAAACTCACCTAAAACTGCATGCTCGAAAGCACCTGCGACGTTTCCTAAACGCAAAATCGCAATTTTCCACTCATTATCAGTACGTGCCGTATCCCGTATAATTTCTTCCACCATTTGTTGAGATTTCACATAGGGATTTGGATAGGTAAAATTGATTTCTGTGTCTTCTGTTAATTCTGCCGACGACTGTCCATATACCGCTAAACTTGATAAATGGATCAGTGTTCGTACACCTGTTCGCTGCATAGCACGCAGCAAACTCATGATACAACTGACATTATCATTATAATATTCAAGTGGTTTAAGGACGGATTCTTCAAATGACTTAAAGCCTGCCGTATGAATGACAGCATCGACGGTATATTGTTCAAATACTTTATTGAGTGCGGGAGTATTTCGAATATCGAGTTTGACAAAAGGTACATACATGCCTGAAATAAATTCTAGTCGTTCAAGTGTTTGTAAATTTGCATTGGATAAATTATCCACAATAATGACTTCTTGACCTTGAGCCATTAAACTCAAGGCTATATGTGAGCCTATAAAGCCTAAACCACCAGTCACTAAAATCATTGTTTAGATACTCCTTATAGTTATCAAGCTTTTACAACTCTTTGGCATCATCTTGAAGTAGTCACCAACTTTTCTACAGATCAAAATTATTAAACCTCGCCTCAGCATTTTCCATGAGCCGAACAATCTGCAAGAGCATTCTAGTTTTATCTTACTGCTTTGGAATTTTGACTGTGTTGCAGTTATGAATATTAACTGTATTTGATTTACGACAAATGACCTCGCTAGCCAATCAATTTTGAAGAAATCTCAAGATTACGTGGTATTTGAGTGAACGCTTTTAGAAGAAGATATTTAAAAAAATTCGCACTACTAAATATTTGATGTAGGACAGTCGAACTAGAAAACACCTGCTCGAATGAGCAAATGGAATTGAGCAGTCTGACTATTTTTTGAGGTATAGAATCTGGATGTGAACGCCAGATGAATCATCATAAATATTCATCTGGCAAGATGTTGGCAATGTAACTATAACAGCAGCAAACGTTTGAAATCGCAAATATCTAAGCAACTTAATTTAGCGGATATAGCCTTTTTTAATCATGGCTGAGAATAGGAACTCGTAAACTTTTAATATCATGCTCACCAAATGAAAACCATAGCTTCGCCATAAAGACAGTCCGACAAAATTAAGCAAAACAGCGATGATCAACGCGCCCGCCATATCCATTGGATAATGCACACCTAAATAGACTCTCGACCACGCCACAAGAAAAGCGAATGCGAGAAATACATAGCCGACGGTTTTTTGCTTTGAAAATATATAAGAAAATGCAATCGTGCTAAAAAACAGCATGTGATCACTCGGGAAGGATCCATTCGGTGAATGTTCTATAATCGTGCGTCCGACGTCCAAGACAAAGGGTCTAGGATAGTAAAAGAAACTCGAAATCACTTGGCTGATCAGAAAAGCGACGATTGTAAAAACTGTGGCTTTAACGATTTGTTTTTTGGTGTCAAAACTGCCTTTAAACCAAGCCAAAAACATCAAAAGAATCACGATATAAAATAGATCATTGGCAATAAATATGGCAAAAGAAATAGTGAAATCTAAAGCATTGTCCGAAGCATTGATTGAATTAAATAAACTTAAATTAAATTTCTCTATATTCATGAGATGGTTTAAAAAATGAAAAGATCATAGCACTCTGTAAAATCAAAAATTGCGTTTTATTCATATAAAGATTTTTCAGTATGTAACCGTAGAGTTTATTTATGAAAAAGTGATGGCTCGAGGCTGAATCCAAATTAAACCCAATGTTATACCAATCGTTCTATTTGAAGAAAAATTTGCAATGGCAGTGCTGCCTAAATAAGCAAAACTGTGCAAATATTCAGATCATTGAGTAAATCATTGTATACTAGCTTTTTCTTCTGAACTCAGAACAAACTGTCGATCTAGACCGTTTATTCATTTAGTGAATTTCGATGAGTACTCTATTACTAATTACCTCCTCACCCACTTCGATATTGGCTTGGCATGCTTTGGGTCTTGCCCAAGCGCTGAAGCAAAAAGGCGAAAACTTTCGGGTTTTTTTCTATCAAGATGGTGTAAATGTCGCAAATGCCCTGCAATGGGTGCCAGATGATCAACGCAAACTCAGTAGTGAATGGCAAAAACTCGGCATTCGTTTACCTGTTTGCGTAAGTGCAGCTCTCGCACGTGGGATCACAGATCAGGAAAATGCACAGCGTCACAATATTCAGCAACATAATCTAGCTGAGCAATTTGAACTTGTGGGCCTAGGCGAACTCGCCGATGCCGTACAAGCTGCTGACCGTTTATTGCAATTCTAAGTATTTTGATTGCCGCGCATTTGTAGCATTGAAAAGGAAAATTACGTGAAATCTGTACTGGTTGTTTTAACTCATGCAAATCTTGCAAGCTTACAAGTACATGAAAGTCTTTCTGCAACCATGGTGCTTGCAACCTTCGGCTGTGACGTTAAAGTGTTGCTCAAAGATGCTGCGCTGAGCTTACTTCAGGCAGAACAAGAGTTTAATCAGCTCAAGCATGCATTTAAACTCGCATCCAACATGGTTGATAGCTTTGAGTTTTATGATCTCACCCCGATTTATATTGAACAAAAAAATTCACAGCATCCTTTTGTGATCAACAGTGAACAAGAACTCGAATTTGTTCAATTCAATACCGAATTGATTCAACAATTCGATCATGTGTTGTATTGGTAAAAAGAGGAATGATGATGTCAAATTCTACGCTGTATTTAGTCCAAGCCAGCTATGCCAATACCCTACAGCACATCCAGCAGTTAGCCAGTTTAATCAACCCTGAAGATGCAATCATCCTGATGGGTGAAGCAGTCTTACATATTGCAGATGAACAAATTCAGCAATTTGGCACATGTTATGTACTTGAAAATGATGCTGAAATTTTAGGTAAAAGTATGAATTATAGTCATATGAAAGTGATCGACTATGCCGCTTTTGCTGATCTATGCCTCAGATTTAAAAGATGTATTTCACTCAAATAATTTGAGTGAAAGCGATCCATTTCTACAATCTTCTCTTTTGGAACGAATATGAATCTTGAATTAGACCAAGATGGCCATTTGGTGGATTACACTATTTGGAATGAAGCTGTTGCCCAAGAACTGGCTAAAAGTTTAGAACTTGAGTTAAGCCCTTGGCATTTTGAAGTTTTACAAGCTGTGCGACAGTTTTATCAACAGTTTGGTCACTCGCCAGCAACTCGCCCACTCATTAAATTTTTAATGAAAACGGTGAGCGCTGATATTAATAATGCGGTGTTACAAGACAAATTTAACACCGGTTTGGTCGCTCGACATTTAAGTCGTTTAGCGGGCATCCCTAAACCTGCAAATTGTTTGTGATTTTAAAGCAACCCAAATACTGCTTAGGCTAATTTGGCTAAATAGATGCAAATCAGCATCTTGAAGAAAGCCATAAAAACAGCTTATGCAGGTTTTAATTGATTTAGAGCGATGTAATAGGCTTGGGTAAATATCGGTTTGACCTGTTTGGCTTGGATCGGTTCAGCACAACATGAGCACACTAAAACCGGTTTAAATTTTTGCCCACATGCCTGATGGACATATTCAACAGGTGATCCTAAGCCCTGATCCATATATTGATCGGCCCAATGGGTCATAGCTAAAAGGATTGGATACAAGTCTAAGCCTTTTTGCGTCAGTCGATATTCAAAACGTTCCTGACGCTCGACATAAGCAACTTTGGTTAAAATACCCTCTTCAACCAAACGCTTTAATCGGTCGGATAACACATGACGCGTCACACCGAGATTTTGTTGAAAGTCATCAAAACGTCGAATGCCCATAAATGCATTACGGATAATCAACATGGTCCAACGATCCCCTAGCACTGAAAGCGCACGAGCGATTGAACACGGTTGTTGACCAATATCATCCCATTTCATTTTATGAACCATCAAAAATAACGACCAACACCCAATTTAATTCATGCCTGTTGATTTTGCAAAATCCTTTTCAATAATCTTTGATATACAAATCATAAATCGACCTTCATTTCCAATCATTTATTTCATCGAATTGATCTGAGAATGAACTAAAAATGTATTTTGTCTTTATTGTCCTCAATTATTTCTAGCCAAGCACGCGTTGCGGGACTCATGGCAACAGTGGTATTCCAGGCCATACTGAGTTTCCAGTCTAGGTTTGGATTTTCTAATTCAGCCATATGGTATTTTGCCGCATCAAGTTGTTCACAATAAATTTTAGGCAGGAGTGCAATCCCGACATTTGAATCTACCATTTTGGCGATGAAGTCCCACTGGCTACTTTTACACACTACATTGGGCTCAAATCCGACGTAGTTTGCCGCCTGTATAATGATGTCATTGAGTGTGAAGGTATCGTCATACAATAAAAATGACTCTTCTTTTAATTCAATCAACGAAACGGTTTTTCGCTTTCGCCATTGTGAGTTTTTTTTGGATAATAAGCACAAAGGTGATTCCATGACTGGTATACCGCTTAATACCGGTTTCAAGTGCCCCAAAATAATTCCGACATCGACCTGTTTTTTTAAAATGGCACTTTCAATACCCGTCGCCCCAACCTCAAAAAAGCTCAATTCAATATTCGGATATTTTCGATGAAACAATGCAATTAACTGACTAAATAGCACCGATGCCAATGGTGGTAAACCGAGGGTCAATTTACCTTGTTTTAAGGCGCGCACTTGTGTGACCGTATCAAGCATCCGTTGTTGTTCGTTCAAAATCACTAAGGCATGCTGATAAATCTGCTCTCCCATATAGGTGAGCTGTGCTTCCCTTTTTCGACCTGCTTCTCCTTTATGAAATAAAGGCACGCCGATCTCGTCTTCTAACTGACGAATTAATTTACTAATGGTCGGCTGAGTGACAAAAAGCGCTTCTGCTGCATGACTAAAACTCTGTTTTTGTACGATGGTCACAAAGACTTTTAGGCTTTTAATGTCCATTATTATTCCATTTAAGCATAATTAATAATTAATTATTCATAATTATACAGGGTATGCACTTTTAAAATAGCGTCATCTCCTATTCTACTGTCGTCTCATGGATACGCTTCCACAATCTATTTCCAAATTTACCCAGTTTCTCAAGACCTTAGCGCAGCTAAGTTTATTGATATTGATCTGGTGGATCGGCTCTTGCATTCAATCATGGTTTAACTTGCCGATCTCTGCTGGCGTGATTGGTTTATTGCTGCTATTAGCTGCATTGTTGAGTGGTTTATTTAAAATGCAGTGGGTCAAACAAGGCTCAGATTTTATTTTGGCTGAACTGGTTCTATTCTTTATCCCCTGTGTAGTTGGATTAATTAAATATCAAGATTTATTACTCAGCTCTGGCTGGCAGTTAATTTTAGCCGTGGTACTGGGTACCGTCTGTGTCATGGTGTTTACAGCATTTACGGTTTATTGGGGCTTTAAACTCGAGGCAAAACTTAAAGCGAAACACCAAACTGCGACAGATCATGATGTCAACACAGCAGGAAAAACCTTATGAACGATTTTGGGTTGAACAGTATCTCAGTGTTGTTTTTCGTCCTGACCCTTGTCGGTTATATTTTGGCGAAAAAGCTACATCGTAAATTACCGTATATGGTTCTTTCCCCTGCACTATTCGTCCCGTTTGTGCTGATTATACTCATGCTTTGCTTTCATATTTCATATGACACCTATATGCAAGAAAGCCAATGGATTGTATGGATGCTCGGCCCGGCAACTGTGGCCTTTGCTATTCCCATCTATGAATATCGGCAAATTATCCGTCAGCATGCGCTGAGTATTAGTTTGGGCATCGTGATTGGCATGTTAGCAGGAATTATCAGTGCTTTTTATTTGGCACAGTTGTTTCAGTTTGACCAAGAAACGTCTTATAGCTTAATGGCACGTTCCATTTCTACCCCCTTTGCCATGGAACTTACCTCGAATATTGGGGGTTCAGTCGAATTGGTGATTCTATTTACCATGATTACTGGGATTGCCGGCGTGGCTTTGGCTGACCTAGTTTTGGCTGGGCTTAAATTGCATTCACGCTTTGCGCAAGGTGCGGCTCTTGGCAATGCCGCACATGGATTTGGTACAAGTAAAGCATTATCACGTCATAAAGAAGAAGGTGTTGCAGCCTGCTTGAGCATGGTACTTGCTGGGGTCTTTATGGTATTGCTTGGGCCATCACTTATTCATTTGGTCATTTATCTATTGGGATAAATAAAAAGCCCAGTGCAATAGCTGGGCTTTTTAAATGATGATTTAAACTGTTTCATCTGTAAAACTATGCAGCTAAATAATGTAGTGCAATGACAAACGCTAAAAGACTAGATACCTCAATAATTTCAATCGCAGCACCAATTGTATCGCCCGTCACGCCACCTATACGCTGAATAAATTTCCATCGTAAATACAGTAAAGTACAAATAAACGCGAATATACTCACAACTCCAGGCCAGCTAAAATACAAACATGCACTTAGGCAGAGTGTAAATATCATGTATGCCGACTTTCGTGGAATAGTTGCTGCTATCGATGAGCCTAAGCCTTTTTCACGGACATATTGAGTTGTTAAAAACAAAAATAAAGGGGCTAAACGACCCAATACTGGAAATACAATTAATGCCAAATACATTTGCTGTTGTAGCGAAACATAAAGTGCCGACCATTTAAGTAAGCAAATCACGACGAGGCTCAACACACCAATCGGCCCACATGCAGGGTCTTTCATGATTTTAAGTGTACGCTCGGCATCGCCAAAGCCACCGACCCATGCATCTGCCGTATCGGCTAAACCATCTAGATGTAATCCACCTGTGAGCCAAATCCAGACCACAAGCAAAATACTACTGAGTAAGACGATCGGCAGGCTGTGAAATATAAAAGCAAGCAAGGCAAGAATGCCACCGATCAACAATCCCACCGCTGGATAAAACAGCAAAGACTGTCCATTTTGCTGTTTCGATGGCATCGCTTTAAGTTGAATCGGGAAAGTCGTGAGAAACTGTAGAGCAATCCAAAAAGGTGTCATTCACTTTGCTCCAAAAGACGAATATTTGCACGATTTTGCACAATGAATGAATTTAATTGTCCCAATTCAGCCGTCATTTTTAATAAATCATCTAAATGACTTTGCTGTGCCATACATTTTAATAATTTAATCACGCCACCATGGGAAACCAATAAAACGCGTTGCCAATGATGCTGTTGAGCCTGCAAGACTAGCTCATCTAGACCGCTTAAGATCCGTTGTTGAAATTGCTGAAGACTTTCTGCATTCGGTGGCGTAAATGTGCTTGGACTTTGCCAAAACTGTGCGAGTAACTCTGGGGTGTTTTCATAGATATACTTGGTTGATATTGCTTCCCAGTCGCCAA
The DNA here is from genome assembly GCF_013419225.1 of Acinetobacter sp. YH12097. NCBI lineage: Bacteria > Pseudomonadati > Pseudomonadota > Gammaproteobacteria > Moraxellales > Moraxellaceae > Acinetobacter > Acinetobacter sp. YH12097. Next base: position 40,844 of record NZ_VPAN01000010.1, read on the forward strand.
AATGCATTTCTTGAAACTTCGCATTTTCAAACATTGGACGTTCAAGCTGTTGAGACAGTTCCAAAGCAAATAAACGGCAACGCTGTAAGTCAGAAGTGATGATGACATCCCAGCTCGCTAAACCGTATGTATACGTACCGTCTAATGCTTCATCTATGGTCTGCTGCATCTGCTGCCAACCTTTTTGCGTCAAAGCATCATCTGTAGAGCCACGTAAGGTATGGCTCAGTTCAGTCTCACCATGACGCAATATATCTAAACGGAAATGTTCCATTTAAACTTTTTCACCAATCACAGCAGCTTGTGCGAAAGTCGCCATGTTGTTATGTAAACGACATGCCAAACGAATTAAACCCAAGGCCGCACCAGCACCGCTGCCTTCACCTAAACGTAAATTCAACTTCAAAAGTGGTTCAGCTTCAAGAGCTTGAAGTAAACGTTGGTGCCCATATTCAGCCGATTGATGACCAAAGAGCATCCACTCACGTACAGCTGAATTTAAACGAACAGCGACCAAGGCAGAAACCGTACTAATAAATCCATCCACGATCATTGCCAGACCCAATTGCGCACAGCGAATGTATGCTCCAACCATTGCGGCAATTTCCAAACCACCTACAGCACATAGAGCTTTAAAGACATCTTGGCCGACATAGTCCTGATGTAAAGCTAAAGCTTGATCAATCACTTGTTTCTTATGTGCCAATTGTTCAGCACGAATACCTGTACCAACACCTGTCAGTTTTTCGGCCGGCTCATTAAATAAAAAACATGCGACAGCAGAAGCCGAACAGGTATTGCCAATGCCCATTTCCCCTGCGACATAAATAGACGCACCTGCAGCGATAGCATCTTCAACACTTTTACGGCCAAGATTCATCGCTTCAATACATTGAGATTCAGTCATCGCAACAGTTTTAGCAAAATTTGCCGTCCCTGCTGCAATACAGTAGCGCTCAACCCCTGCATATTCATAGGCATCACCCACCGAACCACAGTCAATCACTTGTAGTTTGGCTTGATACTCACGTGCAATGACACTAATACATGCACCACCTGTCGTGAAGTTTTGTAGCATTTGGCGTGTGACAGCTTGAGGATAGGCCGAAATATTTTCTTCCATCACACCATGATCACCAGCAAAGATGGTAATCCACGGAAAATCGATATTGGGCTGATCCGTGTTTTGTAATGATGCAAGTTGCACCGCAACATTTTCAAGTTCTGAAAGTGAGCCCGTAGGTTTGGTTAGCTGTAACTGGTGATTTGCCGCCTGTTGCTTAGCTTCGATACTCGGATTTTGACAGGGTTCTTGCCACCAGTTCATGCTTTATCTCCTTTTAAGATCATTGGAAAACCTGCAACACAAAACACCACATGGTCAGCGATTTGACCCATTTGTTGATGTAAGCGCCCAGATTCATCGACGAATTTTCGACTGATTTGTCCCATGGGAACAACGCCTAGTCCAGTTTCGTTACTGACTAAAATAATGTCTGACTTTAATGTTGGCAGCACCGTAAGTAATTTTTGGCATTGATGCTGTTGAAAGTCTCCTTGTTCATGCAGCAATAAATTACTCATCCACAGCGTTAAACAATCGATAAGAATGGTTTGATGAGCTTGGTCTATTTCAACTAAGCGATCGGCTAAATACAAAGGCTCTTCAATCAGCCCCCAATGCTCTGGGCGATCGGCTTGATGATGTTGAATTCGCTCCTGCATTTCCTCATCATAGGCTTGTGCTGTAGCCACATAGATCACGGCTTGAGCACTTTCTTTGGCTTTTTGTTCTGCAAGTCGGCTCTTACCTGAACGTGCCCCACCCAAAATAAAATGAATCATGACTGTGCCATCTCTATATTTTGTCTGAACTGATGTTGATAATAAGGACTTAATGCCCCTTGTAGTACTTGAGCCTGATAATGACCAAAAGTCAGTTGCTCGCTTTCAAAATCAAAGCTGTGCTGTTCAATTTGTTGGATTCTTTCAAAAATATCATCGCTATTCCATGCCCGTTTATACAAGCCCAATGTGATATGCGGACAATATTCGATTGGTGCAATTTCATTCGAACTTAAATTCAAAGCTTGACGTAGATGGTCTAACTTACGATCTACATCCACAATTTCAATAAACAGCGCGCTTTGAAAGCTATTGATCTGACCTGTACGTAACCGAATATTAGATAGCGATAACTGTCGAAGTTGTTGTCGGTGCAGTGCCAATTCATCTGCTGAGAAATTATCATTCCATCGTTGTTCAGAATGATCTATTAATTGGGTTTTATTTAACTCTTCAATAAAGCCACAAATAAACACGGTAATATGAAATTGGCGCGTATTTGGCGTGTATAAAAGATCTGAAAACTGCGCTCGAAGTGCTGCGAGATACGCCAATAATTCAGGATCCTGTATTTCTATATACCACAAAGCATAGTGCTGACGACCTTGATGCCAATCGGGATAATCCTGATTGAGCGTCGGTACGACTTGCATTGAGGGTTTTAAAAACACAGATAAATCACTTTAAATTTAATCTGCTTTATTAAAGCATGAATCAAAACAGACTTTGCCCAATTTTGATTTAGTAATATTCATTTAAAGCTGAAATTCATTCATCTAAAGCTTCTTTGTAAGAAAAAAATGCCGAGTCATACTCAGCATTTTGATTCAATATACATTGCGCACAGATAAGCATTATATTTTAGGCAAATTTCGCAGTATCTTTCTGATCTTGCGTTACAGCATGGTTTTTCCAAGATGTAAACTGCTCTGTGGACTGATCAGAAAAATGCTGCAACTGTATCATTACATTGGCCTCAATCTGTTCAATACGTTCCAGTTGTTCAAGCTCGTTGGTCTTTTTCAGTTCTGAAAATTGCAACTGGATAAAGTTGATAGCCTGATCCATCGTACATTGATTTACACTCACGGCATACATCAAACCATAGACAATCCCTTGTTGTAGATGTGTTGTCTCCAGTCCATATTTCACATTGGTCGCCAACGAGCCCAACACTCGTTCATTAATTGCAAGTTTACGTAAAGGATCTCGTGCCACACGCGCACATGGATCTTTATACGCATGTTCACAAGAGTTTATAAAGCTTTCTGCCAGTCGTGTTAGATCAAAAGCACGATTTGGTAAGCATCGTGCTAAACCAGCCTGCACCTCGTCAATGAGTTCATGCATAAATTGATCAACACGATGATCTGCAAGTGCCACACCTATGGTTTGATGATTGAACAGTGCAGATTGCCAAGCCAACATGGCATGTACGCCATTCCATAAGCGATTTTTGATTAGCTGAATATCTTCAATATGATCGACCAAAATCATTTGACGCATTTTTTCTAACAAAGGACTGTTATTTTCTACATAGATCGGCATGTCAGATTCTGCGTTAAATAAAATTAAATCCATGCTTTGCAATATATGACTTGGGTGGAAATTTCGGCGCATATCCTCAACATATAAAGTGGCTTGACGTTCCTGATCAGGATTTAATTTCGTCGCATCTTCTAAGTCTAATTGAGCATCCACTTCAACTTCATCTAATTGAAATTGTTTGAAGATATTATATTTTATACGGAGCTGACGATATAAGTTTTGGTCACTTAACTTAGATACCATGCGGTTGACCACGGTATCGCAAAAATAGTGTTGTTGCATGATTTTCTCTGCAACAACCGCTCCAGCAAGCTCAGTTAAAGCCTGTTTTAAATGTGACATTAATAATTGTTTTGCTCCGACTTTGTTCAAAATGATCAGCATCGTTAGAGGTTCGATGGCTTTCTCATCATGTGCAATATGTCGTGCATACAGGCCTTGTGCAATGGTTTTGGCCTCTTCTGCAATCGCTTTTTCAGGCAAACAGATGGCAACCAAACTTGACTCTGTGTACATCTCTTGCATCTGCTGAATATTTTCAGCATCAATGACTGCCATGTTTTCAATGCGTTCGTCATAAGACAATTGACCATAGCGAATACAATAGGTACCAAATGCATTGACCGCAGAGCGATATAAAGGGTTACGAGTCGATGCATAAATTTTTTTCGGGCGTGTATAACCATCCCAATGCGACAAAATTTGTGCTAAATAACCACCACCAATCGCCCCAAAACCATGAATACCAACAGTGAGCTGATTAAGGGTTTGTGGAAAAGCCTCTTGCACATGCGGCATCTCTAAATGCGCAGTGAACGGGTCAAGTTCCGTCAAACAGTCATACATACATTCATAATAATATTTGGCTTTGGACAGCATGTTTTGATTGGGCGATTTAATATCTTTAAACAGTACGGTAATACCGCCAGCGTCAAAGGCCGAAGTCACACCATTTTCCGAGTCTTCAAACATCAAACAATCAGCAGGATTTAAATTCAGCTTTGCGGCAGCACGCATAAATATTTCAGGATGTGGCTTACCATTTTCAACTTCATCGCCACAGACTAAGACATCAAAGAACTTATACACATTGGCATTGATGAGATATTCTTCTGCGATTGCACGGCGACTCGATGTTGCCACGGCCATCCTCAGTCCTGACTTACGTAAGCGTTCTAATACTTGAACCAAGCCTTTTTTGATCGGTACACCAAACTGACGAACATGCTCCAACTCTAATTCATCTGCGAGTTTGCGAATATCTGCGTATGGAATGTTTTCATCATATTCAGCTTGGGCCAATCGATGCGCGCTTTGTGCACTTAACCCCAAACAATTCATCAGATATGATTCGGAAAACTCAACACCGGTCAATTCAAGAGATGCCTGTTTCAATGTTTGAAACCGTAAACGTTCAGTATCAAACATTGTTCCATCCATATCAAAAATGGCGCCCAGAACCAAATCATTATTAAATTTAAGCATTTAACCTCCGTTATTTTTTATGTGAAAAGAATAACGGAGAAAACTATTGATTCAGTACTTTGAGAATTAATGAAACAATTGTGGTTATTTTTTAATCAAAAAGCTTGCTTTTAAAATCTATTTTGTAAAATCAATCGCTGATCAAGTAACATCATGTAATCAAAACCCACTGTTGTCAGGATAGGCCTATCTTCACACCGACCTATTGAAGTAAGTATACAAGTCTCTGCATATTTCACTCAGTTACTCGCTTCACGGTTTGAGTTTTGGTTTGAAATAAAAAGAATACGATTAAACCAAGCATCACTAAAAATAAAAAATAATACGGAAATTCTTTGTGCCACTGGTATAAACCCGTACTAATCAGTGGCCCGACAACAAAACTCAAAGCCTGAGTGGCTGTACACCAACTTGCCACCTTAGTCTGTAACGCACTGGGCGCCGTTTGCGCTGCACCCGTTGTAAATGCAGGGATTAAACATGCTACCGATATACCATATAACAGGTACGTGGCTTGAAATATCCGTAATTCATTGGTGAAAACCGAAATCAGCAAGGCTACTGCCATGCTAAACAGCCCAACCCACAGTAAGCGATATACGGACCAATTTAAATACTTAGAAATCAGCGTTTGCATAATCACCAAAGCAATACCGACGACAAGAGAACATTCTGCAAAATGCACTGCGCCTTCTGCAGCAGTCATATTAAAGCGGTCTTGAATATAAAACCCGGCCGTTAAATTTACGGTCACGATGGCAAGATAGAGACTAAATCCCAACATTAACCATGGATAGCATTGCTGAATGCTCAAATCCGTAGATGCTGCCTCATGCTTTTCTGTCACTAGCTTTTCAACGCTATGCTGTTCGGTATGTCGGTCAAAGCTGAACACCAAGACCACAGAAATCAACGCTAAAATAATGATTGCTGCCCAAAGCGGCGTCATGATTCCACCAAAGCCCAGCAGCAAGGTGGTTAGAAATGGACCAATGATCACGCCTGCACTATTTAATGCACCGAATTTTGACATTGCTTGTGAACGCTGCTGCTCATTGCTAAAACGGGTCATCACATAAGTTTGCAAGGCAATCTGTGGCATCGCCATAAATACCCCAGTCGCTGCGCGTGACAACATCAATAAACTAAACAGCAGCAACATCCCTATATGAACAGTAAGGCCATACATCAACAGGGCTGTAAATAGCCCCCATGTCACTGCCATGCCCACAAAACCGATACTCAACAACTGATAAATCGAAAACTTGGATTGATTTTTTGAAATGTAAATGGCACCAACAGCCATCAGCAGCGCACCGACGGAAACCATCGCACCGCCTTGTAGTTCAGAAAATTTTAACTCACGAACCAATGGCGCCAACAGCGGCAATATCATCGAGAAACTTGCACCATTGGCAAGACTGGCAGCAATAAACAGTTTATTATTTCGATCCATTATTTTTGTTATCCATTTTTAATGGCTACGTTATAAACAATAGAGGTGACTTAAGCCACCTCTATTTTGTAAGTCACGATACCGTGCTTTAAACCTGATTCAGGCTTTAAATCAGTATTTCACCGTATAACTTAAACCGTAGGTGCGACCTTGAGCCGCTAGGCTAGAAATTGGGCCATAGACAGTTTCAACCGACTGACTGTATACCGACTTATAATCCGTATTCCACACGTTGTAGACACCAAAGCCCACATTACCCGGTCCTACTTTTGCATTGGCAATCACGTCCATCGTTGCAAAGCCTTTAATTGACGCTGCTGGAGCAGATCCATATTTCACAGCGTCTTTTTGGGCTTTGTCTGTACCGCCAATCGCTAAAGCTTGAACACGTAGGCTCATGTCATTATCAAATTGCCACTCTGAAAATGCTGTACCTTTTAAAGGTGCTACACGAATGGCATCCAATTCTTGCCAGTCACCTTGGGTATTTTTAAATTGGCCCGTGGTATATGCAACTGTGCCCCCAACCGTCCAATTTGGTTGAACTTCATAACTGGCATTGGCTTCGACACCATAGATACGTTCATCGGTATCAATAACATCAATGGTGTAATTCGGCGCACCAAATTTCAGGCTTTTATCTGAGTCATTATAAAAAGCCGTGACTCCTGCATTTAAACCACCGGCATTTTGTACACGCCAACCGAGTTCATAGTTATTGACTTTAATCGGGTCAATGGTTTGGCTATTAATCACAGAATTTGCCGGCACATCGCGCAGCATACGTTGCACATCGGGCAAGTTTGAACCTTGTGAGAAATTAGCAAACACTTGCTGTGCATCTCTTAAGTGATACACCGCGCCAACATTAAACAGCGTTGCATCATGTTTTACTTTGCCGCCATTCAGTGTTTTCGCCACATAACCTGGGGTTAAATCTGCAGTAATTGCTTCCATATAAGGCACAGATGAATCGACATCGCTTTCTACACGTTCATGGCGAATGCCTGCTTGTAAGCCAAGTCGGTCGGTTAATTCATATTGCGCTTGGGCAAATACGCCAAGTTTTTCTGTTTCAACATCTGGGCCAAAGGCATAGTAGTTAAACGGCTGATAACTCAAACCATTACTTTGAATAAACGTTGCGCTGTCATACATTTGGATATTTTGTTGATCTTTTTCATTTTCATAGTCCACACCATAGGTTAAACCCAGTTCACGACCATTTAAGTTAAGATCTTTTTGTAGAGCAACACGCGCGCCTAAAACATCGATATCGGTTTCTGACTGATACACCAAGAAGAGTTCAGGTGCCATTTGACGTGCAGATGGGAACCACCGTGCTTTTTCATTTCGATAATAGGTTTCAGCGTTTAGACGGTGGCCTAAAATATCTTGATTTTCATATTGTGCGTTGACGCTATAACGTTCAGTTTGTGGTTGTTCAGCAAGTTGTAAGCCTTTTACCGCATTTAATGACAACGGCAGCTTGCCACCCACGGGCTGTGAGCGCAGCGCATTTAAATTTGGACCATAGTCAGGGCCATAGTCACTATCTTGCTCATCATTATAATATTGCGCGCCAAAACTCAGCGTTTGACCATCGGCAATTTTCCAACTGACACGACCATTTAGATCTAAAGTGTCGGTATCTTGACGGTCTGTTTGTGCAATTTCAGGTCCAATACGGTTGCCATGACTATCTTGTATTTCACCACGTTTGGTATAGCTTGCACCTAAAGTTCCGCGTAAATTGCCTTGATTAAAGTTCATGGTTTGTGCAGCTTCATAAGCCAGAGCATCAGACTTAAAGTTATTACCAGAAGTAACACCGACTTTCGTTTCAAAACTCAGCGGTTCAGATCCACCTCGTTTGGTGATGATATTGATAATACCGCCTGTCGCACCTGAACCATAAATACTACTTGCGCCAGAGACCACTTCAATTCGTTCAATCATCGACGGGCTAATACTCGCCAGTTGTCGAGATCCATCACGATATCCCGTTTGCGGCACACCATCGATCATGTATTGCACCACACGTCCACGCATGGTCATCCCATAGTTAGACGTTGTACCACTCGATGGAGTCAGTGATGGCACCAATAAACCAACAATATCAGCTGTGCTTTTACCTGCATTGGCTTGTTTTTCAATTTCTTCTTTAGGAATGCTGTACACCGTACCCGCAATATCTGCAATGCTTTTCGCAGAACGAGTTGCCGTCACAACAATCGGTGCCATTTTAGTAGCTACTGCAGTTTGTGTTTCAACTGCAGTATTTTGTGCTGTGTCCGTTGTGACGTCTTGTGCATAAAGCTGAGTGCAAATTGCAAGGCTGAGACACGTCAGTTGCATCGGTAGAGCTAAACGTTTCATATTCTTTTCCATTTCTTAGAGTTCCGATTGAGTCGGAAGTGTTTGAGTTTTAAAATTTTGTGTTTTTAAAACAATGCGCTGACTAATTAAGACGCTGATTACTGAGCCAATTGCCAATACCAAGTAAAAATGTCCATAGCCTAATGATTTTGCGAGAAAGCCTGAAAATGCACCGCCAATGAAGTAAACGAGCAATTCAAAGCACACTAATATGGTGAAATCGGTACCCGCCTGTTCTTTAGAACTGGTCTGCATGAAATAGGCATAGAGTGATGTCATGGCGATATAACGAATGGCTAGCATCAACACGACAAATAGACCTAAAAGCAGATGCCATTGATTCAACCACTCCAATACAACGGCTGCCCCAATGACGGCATATAGCAATGTACGTAACCATCCTGCCCAGACCAACAATTGCGTCGCTTTGATTTTTTTCAGCAATACAGCTGCACTAACAGCTGCAATCAGACCGACACCGGCACCGACCACAGACATCAACACCCCGATCTGAGACAGTGACCATTTTTGATCGATCAACATGGGATTCAGCATTGCCATAGCGGGTGCTTCCACCACGCGATAACAAACGATGAGCAGCAAGGCCCAACGAATCGCAGGTCGTTTAAACGCTTGTCGTAGGCTTGGTTTGGCTTTGGCAATTTGAGTTTGTGGTTCTTCTTGAATAAAAAACACAGCAAACATGGTTAAAAATGTCAGCAGCGCTAAAGTTGTGAGCGCTGACTGCCAACCCCAATATTGGTAAATCCATAAAGTTGCAGCGCCACCAAGCATGCTACCGACGGCCACCCCAATACTTTGTGCCATACTGCCCAGACGGTAATTGCCTTCGGTAAATTTCTCTACGGTATAACCATCAATTGCAATATCTTGCGTTGCCGCAAACGTTGAAATCCATAAACCAACAATGACAAATAAAGTCAGCCCATAAGAAAACTGCGTAAAGGCTAAAACCAGTACCCCCAGTACCAATGCGATTTGCGTAAACAACAGCCATGTTTTACGTTTACCGAGTTTTTTGACATAGAGCTGATCGATCCAAGGCGCCCAAAAAAACTTGAATGCCCATGGAATGTAAAGCAGCGATAACATGCCAATCCAACGTAAATCTACCCCTTGATGTCGTAAAATGGCTGGCAAAGCTACATTGTAAAAATACAAAGGTAATGCATGTGCTAAGTACAAAATGATCACGACGCTCAAACTCAGGACTGAAATTTGAGATGGTGAAATTGCATGATTTAATTTTCTTGAGTGTTGTTGCATATCCACCTCTGCACTGCCCATTGCAGCGCATCAGACTGTTCTAATGAAACGTAATAAGGCACACGCCACGCTGCATGCAGTGCGGGTGTGTTTAAACGTTTGAAGTCATCTGGATCTTGCGCAATACGCACCAGACCCAAACAATATTGAAAAAAGAGATGTTTAAACTTCTTGTACCAAACGGCCTGTATTTGCCGATATTCTTCAGGAAAAGTTGTTCCCTCAGCCGTTTGCATAACCAAAACAAAGGGCTGACTTTTCAGAAAAAAGCGCTCAACTTGAGTCAACCATTGTTCAAACTCTTCCACTGAAACATGCGCTGAAAAGCGCATGTCCAGTATGTGCATGTGGGTGCAGCGATAACTCATGACACCGCCTTAGCTAGTTGCTGATGCTGAAATGCCTTGGAGTCTTTTAAGTAATGACCGAATTTTGCATAAAAAGTTTCTCTAAAGCAGTAATACAACATGGCAGTCTTTTCAGGCATTGGGATTAGGCGCTGCGCTTCATAGCACATGTCTTCAACCACAACGGCATAAGGCTTCACACTATGATCAGGTTCTCCCACAATCTTGGCTGATGCGGCATTTTCAAAGATATAAAAACTCAATAAACGCATGACGGGACGTAAATAGCCTTTACCAAAAACGGACTTTTCACCAAATAACAAATGCCAACCTAGATCTAGCTCGTCACCGTAGTAGTACAAACCTAATCGATCCCGTTTTCCCTCGTAAATCTCTGTGTAGCCCACATCTTTACCGTTTACCCCTACGATCAAAATTCGGTGATGATCATCTGCCAGCATTTTTTCGTAATACACTTTTAGTTCAGTTTCTGACTTATTGAGTTGCCACTGTGGAATCACATGCGGTTCATGCATCCATTTATGAACCAAAGCCATATCTTCTGGATATTGCATTTGTCGTAAGTAGTATTGCGTCTCATTCTCATAGTATTCATAAAAATCAGGTAGTTGTCGTGATAATGTTGTCATGATGTCGTCCTTTAAATTTATTTAATCTTTTCTGTTCTTAGCTCAAAAATCTGCTTATGACGCAATACGGTTGGTTGTCGTTTTCTGTTCGGCGGTATGCTGTTGTTTCGCCCACTGATTTAAAGTGCTTGGACTCACAGGATTTGCAATTGGATCTAAAAATACAGGTACTGGTCGTTCTGCTTCGTCGTTATAACTGGTGGTAAACAGCCGAACGCGGTTCAGACAAATTTTCTCGAACCTTGGACGGAACATACTGAATTTTTCAATACGATCTGCCAATTCAGGATGTGCTTGATGAAATTCGTCGATCACGGTGGAAATTGTTTGCCAAAACTCAAGTTCTGTATGCTCTGGATAATCTTCAAGGAAGACATTACAGATATAGCGGTAATGCACCATGAACAAACCTGTAAAGATAAAGTGACTAAGTTCTTCAGCAGGATGACGCAGTAAAATTTGCCCTTCTGGTGGTAAATTTTCGAGTTCTGGAAAATCTTCATCAACTAAATTGACATCATCAATAAAGTCCTTCAGCACCATTTTTTTCGGTAAACCATTTTCATGGATCAACATGGTGTTTTCACCGTGTGGAGAAAAAGCCAAACCATATTTGTATAAGCAAATCAGTAACGGTGTTACACAAACTTCGGCAAAACGCTTCAACCATTGCAAAGGCGTCAAACCTGAAGCCTGAATCAACACGGATAAAATAGACTGACCATTTAGATCTCGATGCAACAATGCTGCTTGGGAAAGCGCTAACTGATGTTCACCGATGTAAGGCTCTACACTTTCACGCCATAAGCAACCAAACAATTCTTTAAATTGGTAAGGCGCACCGTCTATCTGATCAAAACACGGCTGTTGTAAAGTGAGACTCGCAATTTCGCCCAAAAATGCCACCTGTGTTTTTTGCAGGTCTGCATCATGATGTTGAATGTCCTTCAGCCAAGCGGTCACCGCAGGTGCAGCCAAATTTCGTTTTGAAGGCAACCCTCGATATACCGCCGTATTAAAGATACTGACAGGTAACTTCACATAATGACGGTCAGGATGACTGGTATTGCATAAGGTACGAATAGATTGCATTGGCACATAGTCATCTTGTCCAATCTCCAATTCGACAATACGCTGATCAACGATTTCATTGGCATAGGTCGGGATTAACCACTGATGCCATTGCCATGCATGTACAGGAATAAAGTAATACTCAGCAGCATCTAAGGCTTTGTCCGCTAATTGCTGTTGAAAATCGTGTAATTGGGCAAAGTTCAACTCATGGCGATATAAGCTTTGCGCATCCCAAGCCTCGGTCGAACGAAACTCAGCTAAATCACGATGAACAGCTAACCACAGGACTTTGACTGTTGGAGAAATCTCTGGTGCGGAGCTTAAATAATCATCATAGCCAAAGCCCATACGGCCTTTACTCATAATGAGCCAAGGGTGTCCACGCAACATGCCTTCAATTTGATAGTGTGGCGCTGACAGGACAGCCTGACTTAGCAATCTTTGTTCATCAAAAACATGTGCTTCTGCTAACCATGTATTGTTCATCTCTTTAATCAAATAGGCCTTGGTAAAAGGTTTCACCTCAGCTTGATTTGAAAATGCACGGATAAATTCATGCAGATTCCATGCAGGATGTGCTGTCGATTCACTTAAATCGCGAACGCTCCCTTCAACAATACGCCAATGCCCAAGCAGAAACTGTGTCGCTTCAAATTGATACGTTTTGTCATCCAGATTGAGTTGCCATGTGTTATTTTCCACTGGCTGAATCTGAATAATTTCTTCATATAAAAATTCAGCAATCGCCATTTCAATCAGTCTTTGCCCTGCACGGTGCCACTGCGTTTGATTTATCTGTAATTTTGCAAATGTCATTATAATTTCTCGAGTTTAACCGCATTCTGTTCTTGCTTATTCGGCATTGTTGTATTGCGGTTCATTGCATAGTTGGCAATGGTTTTTTTTACGGAAAATGGTCTTTGGATATTGGTTGGCGCTGATTTCTTTACAATGCCCATACTGTGCATTTCAGCATTTTCACTGGGTGAAAAATGTTGGAAACTTTGCGCTTGATCATCTAAATCGTATAAGTTAAAACCCAATAATTGATTGGCAATGATCGCTGCACGGTGAGCACCCAACCCTAAATCAGGAGTCCCGACACCGTGACTGTGCATTTCCTGATTTTGAACAAAGATCTCCCCGACAGCATCATGCTGTACGCGGTAGTCCTGACTAATTTTCCAGCGACCGAATTCATCACATTGAATCAGTGGTTTTAGATATTTGAGATATTGCCACTCGGGACTGTGATATCCCGTTGAAGCCACAACAAAGTCTGCATCTAGATAGAATTGTTCTGCTGTAACTTTGTGCTGAAACTGCAAACGGATACCCGCACCATGCGGCTCGGCAGCAACCAAACCCACCTGAGCATGTAAATGCGTCTGTTGAATATTTTGACCAATGCTCCGGTGATACAGTTTTTGGTAAATCTCACGGATGGTTTTTGCACTGATGCCCTTATATAACAAGCCTTGTTGCTTCAGTTGTTCGGCTTTATTTTCGGGGCTTAGTTGATAAAAATGCGCGGTATAATCTGGACTAAAATGCTCTAAACCCAGCGGTGCATATTCCATCGGGAAAAACCCATTAGAACGGGTCATCCAATGCAATTTAAACTGCGCTGTTGTAGTCTGATCCTGAATATATTGACGATCAAAAAGATCCATAAAGACTTCGGCCGAAGACTGGCCTGATCCCAGTACAACCACATTACCTTTCAAATGATTTAACTCTGCATTGCAATAATTTGCAGAATGTAAGCAGCGCTCCGGATATTGCTGTTGTATGTCTTTTAGACACTGTGGTAAATGCGGAACATTGCCCGAACCAATGACCAGATTTCGGCATTGATAACGTCTAAAACGTCCATCTTGCTCAACCATGACTTCAAAGCCTTGCTCTTGGGCATAAATGGCTTTTACGGTTGATTGATATTGAATATGCTCTAGTTGGTCTGCAACCCACTGACAATAATGGTTATATTCACGTCTAGGAATCTGTGCTTGTTCTAAAAAATAGAATTTATATAATCGTTGCTGTGTCTTTAAATAGTTTAAAAAACTAAAAGGACTGGTTGGATCGACCATGGAAACTAGATCGGCCATAAACGGCACTTGCAGTACTGTATTGGGCAATTGCATACCCGCATGCCAGTCGAACTGTGGTTTCTTTTCAAAAAATTGATACTGCAAATGATTTTGCTTATGTAGCAAACTCGCCAAACTGAGGTTAAATGGCCCTAAGCCTATCCCAATAAAATCAAGCATATTGCACATCCTTCTGTTCCACAAATAAAGGATTTGGCAATTGTACATAAACCGATTGCTGATCGACTGGGGCAATCAATTCATCCAGCTCATACAAGCGTGTCAACAGATTGCCCTTATACGGCAAGGTTGGCTGATACAGTAATGAATGAATCAATGAACTCTCTGGATAAGCCTGATGTAAGTCCAACAGTTCATTTTGCAATATCGATAACAACACTTGCTCTGTAACATATCCAGTTGCACCAATTGCATTGATGATTCCAAATAAAGTATTACCAAAGAAATAATAGCTAAAGCGCTCATCGACAAAGGCTTTTGAACCCACGGCATGCGCTTTTTCTTCCAACTCTGGAAACGCTGTTAAGACTTCACCTGCAAGTTCTTCAATATAGTAAAAGCCTTGATTGTCACGCAGCCATAGATATTTAGGCATTGCATGTTCAAGCTCAAGTAAGACATTTTGCTGATGTGATTCAAAAGCCATTCCGTATTGGTGATACAAATACATCAATGGTTTCAGACTAATTGCCAAAAATTGTTTAAACCAATTGATCGCAATAGCGCTTTGATCAAGTTCAGGTTGTTGTTTTGCTATTTGTTCAAATAAGGCATTAAAACGGTTTTTCGGCTGTGCAGGATGCTCTTGGCACAATGACGCAATACAACTCACCTGCTGCTTTTCACTGAAAGGCTGATCACGGAAGATGCAAATAGTTTCTTCGACGATTTCATCATCTATGCTCAATGCCATCCACGCAGGATCATTCACCGCTTTGAGCGTTGGGCATTGTTGTAAAATACGTTCACCGAGACTTGAATGCCAAAGTCGATGGGTCATTTCACCACGGTGGCATTCTTTGGCAAGATTGACTCGGATTGAATTGGTGATCATTACAGATAGTGATGGTTTTAACATCCACGGCGCTGCAAAACTTGCCATAGTCCGTACCGAAGTTGTTGGTGAAAATGCCCAACCTTTCTCGCCAAAATCGATAATTTTTAATTTGGTTTTTAAACTTTTAAACCATGCTTTTGACTGTAAATAACGTGCTTGCCAAGGATGCAAAGGCAATAACTTATAATGCGAATAAGCATTCAGTAGTGCTTGATCTGTTTCTGATAAATGCCATTGCAATTCGCTTTTCAATTGCGCTGATACTGATTGATCTAAAGCTGAACCTTCTTGAATATATTCTGGAGCCACCAACCAATAATGCAGTTGGCTGAGACCTTTGGCTTCTGGCGAATACCTTTCCCAATCTTCATGCACAAAACCGACCCGACTTTTCGGTGCAGGATGCATGCTGTGCCCTAAAATTAAAGCTTGTTCCGATTCAATGAAACTTTGTTCCGCTTGGACCAAAGCCTCAAAATCATGTTCGCGCAGTGTCAAAAATTGAGTAAGCGCTTCACGACTTTCGATCCAACGCTCCAATAATGATGAAGCATCCAGTGTATGACCTGACTCTTGTACGAGCTGTTCAAGTAATAAGCTCGCGATCGCGGTGATACTAAATGACTGTTTCTGTCCCTTGTTAAAGACGTGTGGGAGATCTGCAAGACGATGTCTACCAACAAGGCTGACATAAGATAGTGGTACAAATAACTGTGATTGAATGCAATCTAAAGGGATGCATAACAACGTCAAGCCTTGGCTAAACGTCAATTGTGATGAATTCTGTTGATACTTTTCCAGTAAAATACCTTTACCGGTTTCTTGTGAGTATGCATTGACAAGATGCTGCATCGCCAAGCGATTAGCAAGCTCTTTCATCTGACCATATCCTCTATTTTTAAGCTTTTCCAAGCTTTGTCATGTAATTATGTTTCTTTAACTGTGCAAGTAATGCTTAGTACGCTGGCCAGCGTGAAACTATGTTAATGATAATCATTATTATTAATAATTGCATTTTTGTGAAGATTTGCTACAGGATTGCAAATTTGGTCTTATCTCTATGTATTTAAAAATTAATTTTTTTGATATGAACTTTTCTGTTTTTATTTATACAATTTTCTGAAATGGAACTAAATGATAATTTTCTCATTTAGCATTGAACAAATAAATCATATTGCTTATTTTTTAGACGCATTATCACATTGTGCAACTTAAACTAAAAACCCATGTCTTTTACATGGGTTTTTATAATCTGCTTTTAACCAAGCTTTTATTTAAATCAAGGAAAGAAATGTGCAGTTAAATTTTAATCATTGAAGACTTTACTAACACCATACTGGCCATACATCCTTATTGCCAATTAGCATGTATTTCATAACAAACATCTACTGATTTCTGATCTATATCTTCTATTCAGACTGGCTATACAGCATGAGTGATGAATATGTACTCAAACGATTGGGTTGAAATCAATCAATTGATTTAACAACCCAATCCAAAAACTTGTGCTTATCAAAAAAGTCTGGCGCAGCATTCGCAAATATACTTTTTTCTCTGTTATTAAAGATTCCTTTGTAATAAAAAGACCTATCTGCGGTAAATTTTGACTCATCCCCTTCATGCAATTCTCTAAAGAAGATCGATAACTGCATAAATCGACTTTTAGAAGCTAAACCATGTTTTTCTAATACAAAATTATAGATTTGCTCAATAATCGCTTTAGTATTTGAATAAGGCATTTTGTTGTCTCTTTATTAGATTGCTCTTTCAAATTACAGCTTTTAAATTAAAATACAACTTTTTTAGTCGGATTTTAAATACCTATTTTTTATAGGTATTTTTACATTTAAATATAATTAAGCACTGTTAATGAATTAACCTCTAACATGAAGTTTTACTAAATTCTACTTCTGCGACTACATACATTTTCGTTATTCAAAGCTAAAAACGAAACAACAAAAGTGTAGTCTTAGCTAGAACTTCCAAATTATAAATAATCAGTTGAAGTGAAATGAGCCGTATTAGTATGTACAAAATACGAATTAACCAAGATTAAAATGTTAAAAGTTTTAGCTGAACAAGGAATTCACCTAGATGCATAACAAAATTTTAAAGTTTATAAGTTTTCTCATTTTTAGCAGTATTTTAACAACAGGATGTAAATCTTCACCGTCTCCTCAGCAAGAATTAGATGTACAGGCAAATTTTTTCCCGTCTATGTTGAGAATTGATGGAAATCTCTTTGCCTTAGCGAATCAAACACCTCCTAATGATTTAACTATGGAATTATTTAAATCAACACTACTCAAAGCAACTATGTTGAGAAAATACGAAGTTGAAGCCAAAAATAATTTTAGTTTAGAAAAAAATAGAAATCCAATTGAGCTGAATTCAATGTGTTTGATGACAAAATTTCTTCTAAATAAATCATATATTCAAAAAGCTAATCTCAATCCTGAATTTTATGAAGATATTTATAGTTGGATTAAAACAAAGAATAGTTCTTGGGAAAACTTACTTAAAGAGACTAAACCCGGAGAGTTCGAATATTCATGTGTGATTTCTCCTTCAAATATCCCCAATTAAGATGCGACATCGAACCACAAAGCCGCTCAATGCGGCTTCTGTTATTTTATAGATTGTGAAGTGGAAGGTATTCCCTCTAAATTCACTTAAATTTAAGTAGTGAAAAACCGCACTTAAACATCAATCACATCAGCAAAATTTGCACCCAAGACTTTTGCTAAATCTTCGGGTTTTAAACCAATATCCAAACCACGTTTACCGCCACTCACATAGATTTTAGCTAAGTTCTGTGCAGAAGCATCGATCACAGTTTTTAAGCGTTTTTTCTGTCCAACTGGACTAATACCACCTACCAAATATCCGGTTAAACGCTCTGCATCTTTTGGGTTAGCCATTTTGAGTTTTTTACAGCCAAATGCTGTGGCCACTTTTTTCAAATTCAGCTGATATTCCACTGGCAATACGGCAACAAAGTAATTTTTATCGTCCGTAACCATCAAGGTTTTAAAGACTTCTTCGACCGTTAAACCAAGTTTTTCCGCAGCTTCTAAACCAAAACTTTTTGCTTCTGGGTCATGGTCATATTCATGAATTGTAAAGTCGATTTTATTAGATTTTAAGAGTTTACATGCAGGTGTCATTGCTTTTTCGTCATTCCATTCGGACAACTAGGAAAACTTAATTATAAGCCTATTCTAAAAGACCGGCGAAGACTTTTATATTTTTCATGAACATGACTTGTGCAATAAGTTTGAGTTGAATACATTTAAACAAAGCAAAAATTTCAAAAAAATATGACAACGCTGACTCAAGACCTCATCCAATTATTATCTGTAGTTCCCAAAGATCAGGGCTACTTTTTGGCACAAAGCAAACCTCTGTTTGGTGACCATATTTTTGGTGGGCAATTACTTGCTCAGAGCATAGTCAGTGCATCCTTTACCTGCACACTTCCACTCCACTCTTTACATGCCAACTTTATTTCTGCGGGTCTTGCAAATCATCCCGTATTATTTAAAGTCGAAAATTTACGTGATAGCCATAGTTTTTCTACACGACAAGTGACCGCCATACAGCATGGCAAACCAATATATATGGTGATGTTGTCCTATATGAAAAACGAAACGGGTATGGAGTATCAAATACCTGAACCAGATCTGATCCAACAGTTTCCACCAAGTATGCTCAAAGAAGAGCAATTCTATAAAGCGCAAATCCAATCATCTATTTCACCTGAATATCTGACCACATTTTTACAGCCTTTTCAGCTCATATCTAAACCAATTGAATACGTGCTGACAGATTTTCCACCGTCCAATCAAGCTTCTGTCTTAAATCAAAATCAATATGCAGAATATTTAAAACTCCATGATGCCTTAGATGCCCAATTTGACCAACTTCATATACATCAGGCCATTGCAGCATACTATTCAGACTATAATTTATATTCTGCGGCGCTCAAAACACATGGTTTAAATTATCTGTCTCCTAAACTCTTCGCAACTAGCCTTGATCATTCGATGTATTTTCATCATACCTTTAGGGTAGATAATTGGGTATTCTATGACATGAATACTACCCGAACCTCGCAATCACGTGGGCTTACTCATGGGCAAATGTGGCAAGATGGAAAATTAATCGCAAGTACTACACAAGAAAATTTAATGCGTTATACAGGCGAATCTTGAGCCCTGTGACAATCTTTAACATTCAAATTCTTGTTAAGTTAAGCATCAAGCGTATAAAATTCATGCAAATCATACCGCTATAACAATAATATGCCTTCGATCTACCAGCTTAAGCCTGCATTTCAAAACCTGCTTCGACCTTTGGTTAAATCACTTCATCATCTTGGTATTACAGCAAATCAAGTAACACTACTGGCAATGTTCATTTCGCTAGCTGTGGCATTTTTTATTTATATCTATTTTTCTCACAACGGTATTGGCATTTTACTGTTGATTTTCCCCGTGTGGATGCTTATTCGAATGGGCTTCAATGCTATAGATGGCATGCTGGCACGTGAGTTCAACCAACAATCTAAACTCGGTGCTTTTTATAATGAATTATGTGATGTGATTTCCGACTCAGCACTCTATTTTAGTTTAATTTGTTTTGCTTTTATTCAAGCTGAATTACTTATTTTAACCTGTTTTCTCGCCATACTTGCCGAATATACCGGTGTGATGGCGCCATTAGTGGGGCAAGAACGTCGTTACGATGGTCCAATGGGAAAAAGTGACCGCGCTTTTGTATTTAGCATCATCTGCGTCATCATCGTGACCTCTTCTATATTGAATGTTGGCTTAAATACATTGTCTCTTATCTGCAATAGTATTTTGATTATTACCATCTTTTTATTATTTATTACGATTTATAACCGCATTAAAAATAGCATTATCAACCCACAATAAATTTCAGTTTAGATCGTCAGTCGATTCATTATTTTGAGAACAACACAATGTATAACAATACTCAGCATACCTTTACGAGCCATGATGGAACATCCTTGTTTTATCAACATTGGGAAAATAGCAGTTTAAAAAGCAACCGTAAGAAAAAAGCGGTGATCTTATTTCATCGTGGCCATGAACATTCGGGACGAATGGCGCATTTGGTCAATGAATTGAATTTGCCTGATTTTGATTTTTTCGCTTGGGATGCGCGAGGTCACGGTAATACTCCTGGTGAACGAGGAGATGCACCGAGCTTTTCTGCATGCGTTCAAGACATTCAATATTTTGTTCAGCATATAGAACAAAATTACCAAATTCGATCAGAAAATATAGCAATTGTAGCTCAAAGCGTTGGCGCTGTTTTAGCCGCGACATGGGTGCATGATTATGCCCCTAAAATTCGTGCTTTATGCCTTGCCTCGCCTGCATTTGACATCAAACTCTATGTGCCTTTTGCAAAACCCGGCTTAACACTCCTCAACAAATTCGCCGGCAACTTTTTTATCAATAGTTATGTCAAAGCCAAAATGTTGACGCACGATACTGCACGTGCGCAAAGTTATGAAACAGACCCGCAGATCGCTCGGGCCATATCAGTCCGGATGCTGCTGGGTCTATATGCAGCGTCAGATCGAATCGTTAAAGATGCACAAAATATTTTTGTTCCTACTCAAGTCTTATGTTCAGGATCTGACTACGTGGTGCATCAAAAACCGCAATTGGCGTTTTATCAAAAACTCCTTCATCCATTGAAGGAATTTCACGTCTTAGATGGTTTTTATCATGATACTTTGGGTGAAAAACATCGCAAAATCGCCACAGATAAAATCCATCGCTTTATTCAACAATGTTTTAAACAACCCTATTCCGCACCTAAACTTTTAGATGCAGATAAAATTGGCCCGAGCTGTGCTGTAGCAGAAACCTTAAGTTCAACGCTTCCAAAACATTCTTTAAAACATGCATTTTGGAGCTTAACCAAACAAAATTTTAAAATTGGTAGTCTCTTTTCCAAGGGCTTAAAAATTGGTGAAGAGACAGGATATGACTCTGGCAGCACCTTAGATTTTGTTTATCGAGATCAATCAGAAAGCCAAAATGCTCTTGGTAACATCATCGATCGACAGTATTTAAATGCGATCGGTTGGCGTGGTATTCGCCTTAGAAAACAAAATATTGAAGCACTATTAACGAAATATGCTTCTAAGTTACATGATGCCCAACACGCAGTACGGATTATGGATATTGCAGCGGGCCATGGCCGATATATTTTAGATGCTGTACAAAAACTGCCTGAGCATCCTGAATCCATCCTGCTTAGAGACTACAGCTCGATCAATGTACAAGCAGGTCAAGTAATGATTGAGCAAAGAGGTTTAAGCCAGATTGCCAAATTTGTAGAAGCGGATGCCTTTGATACCACATCACTAGCCAGTGTTGAACCTAAACCGACTTTAGCCGTGGTCTCAGGTTTATACGAATTATTTAGTGATAATGATTTGCTTAGACAGTCTTTAACCGGCTTAAGTCAGGCCATTGAGAAAGATGGTTATCTCATCTACACAGGTCAAATTTGGCATCCGCAACAAGAGTTTATCGCCCGTGCTCTGACCTCACATCGCCAAAGAGATGCATGGGTCATGCGTTTACGCTCACAAGCCGAGATGGATGCCTTGGTTGAGCAAGCAGGATTCAAGAAAATCGATCAAGTTATTGATGAGTTTGGTATTTTCACCGTTTCCGTTGCACAAAAAATTTAAGCTTGGACTGTCAATCTTATGCATAAACTGGATCCGGAAACAGGAACTTGGAAATACGGCCTACTGTGTTTGGCATTTCTGGCACCTTTTTTCTTCTTAAGTTATGGTTTTGCCAATCAATACGCTGCGGGTTTAGCGTCTGTACCTGTTATCGTCTTTGAATGGGAAAAATATATTCCACTTTGGCCATGGAGTATTGTGCCTTATTGGTCGATTGATCTGTTCTATGGATTGTCTTTATTACTTTGTTGGAATAAGTTTGAATTAAAACAACATGTCCTGCGACTATTTTCGGCACAAATCCTTTCAATCAGCTGCTTTTTACTTTTCCCGCTACGTTTTAGCTTTGAGCGCCCCGAACTCACAGGTTTTTTCGGGCTGTGGTTTGATGTCTTGATGGGCTTTGATAAACCGTTTAATCAAGCACCCTCTCTGCATATTGTGCTACTGGTGATTCTTTGGGATTTTTACCGTCGGCATAGCACAGGCAAACTAAAATATCTGGTAGATGGTTGGTCCTTTTTGATCGGTCTCTCAGTTCTAACCACTTGGCAGCACCATTTTATAGATATCCCAACGGGTTTATTGGTCGGTGCCTTATGTTTATGGCTATTCCCGATGGCTGGCTCTGCGCCATGGGCTAAAAATATACAGAGTCGGCTAAGCTTAAAGCACATTAAAATCGGCATCCTTTATCTGTTTGCTGCCTTATTTTGTAGCGCAATCGCACATGCAAAAGGTTGGTGGCTTTGGCTGCTCTATCCTGCAAGCAGTCTGCTTTTAGTTGCGTTTGCATATTTATTCAATCGACCCCATTTTTTTCAAAAACTCAGTCATGGTGATATGACCATTGCTGCAAAAATATTGTTTGCGCCTTACTTTGTATTTGCTTGGATCAATAGCCGAATCTGGACTTATCGCCATCCTGAAGATTCTAAAATCATCAAAATCAATCAGAGTTATATTTATTTAGGTCGCTATCCGTCCAAACACGTCATGCAGCAATATGATGCTTTACTCGATTGTTGCGCAGAATTACCCACTTATCCAAAATGCTCCTATGCTCAAAACTTGAGTTTAGACCTGATTCCTTTACAGGCCAATCAGCTACATAATGCTGTAGAGTCTTTAGAACTATTCTTGAAATCTAATAACAATGATGAAGCACAAAACATCTTGGTCTTCTGTGCTTTGGGATATTCACGAAGTAGTGCTGTAGTTGCCGCATTATTATTGAAACAACATCCTGAATATTCAGTCGAAGATGTTTTACGGATTATTCGCCATAACCGTCCTTGGGTTGTGCTTAAAACACCGCAAATAAAACATTTAAATACTTATCGTTTAAAACTTAAAGGACTTGCACCATGAATTTACAACTTGTGGTGCTATCAAAGTTGTTACAATCCACCACTGGATTGCTCATTTCAGCTTATGTAGCAGCGATCCTCACGCTCTGGCTCATTATCCAGTTTGGTAATGTGATGCTATTCGATTTGCTATATTTATTAATTTGTCTAGTTTTGCTCGGAATACAACATTATTTAAGCCTGAGAATCAAATTTGATTCGGCACTTTTAGCCACTGTCGCTGAATACAGCCAAACTCAAAACCTTGAACAAACCACCAAGGAGCTGGACTTAAGTTTAATCAACTTAAAATTAATGCCTACAAATAAATGTGGCCGCGCATGGGAACTACGTGAGTTAGGTTGTCTGGCTTTATTTAAATGGCAGATCTTTGTGCTTTGCTTGCAATACATCGCATTCATCTGCATATTTTTACTGTATAAATAATTCACAATAATTTGAAGCCATGCCAAATCCATTAGACACTTCAAGGAATGCTCACTCACCAATGAAAGGTAATTTTTTAAGCCGTTCAATTGCTCGCTATATTGCCTTTCTCACTCGTCGTGGTGCGCGGCTGCTCACGGGCGCGCGGAGTCTGTGGGTCGGGTGCAAACCGGTTATGAAACAGCGTATTTATTATGCAAATCATAATAGCCATATCGACTTTATTTTGCTTTGGTCATCACTGCCGACAGATCTCAGACGGAAGACGCGTCCTGTAGCGGCTTCGGATTATTGGTTAAAAGATGGCTTTCGGCGTTTTCTCATTCAAGACACGTTTACTGGTGTCACTATTCAGCGAAATCGAGAGCAAAATCAAGATCCCTTAGAACCGATCAAAATCGTATTAGCGCAAGGTGACTCGATTATTTTCTTTCCTGAAGGTACTCGAAATTTAAATGATGACGTTGAATTATTAGAGTTTAAAAGCGGCTTATTTCATCTCAAAAATCAATTTCCAGATGTTGAAATCGTACCGGTATGGATCTCAAATTTAAAACGTGTCATGCCTAAAGGCGCGCTTATACCATTGCCATTATTATCTACCGTTATTTTTGGCAAACCTTTAGAAGCACATAATGCACACAGTAAAACTGAGTTTTTAAACTACGCTCAAGAAGAACTACTCAAATTAAAAGCATTGGAGTATCAATAATGGAATTCACCAATGCGCAAATGACCTATGTATTATTTGGTATCTTTGCAGTTATTTTGATTATTGCCTCAACCATTGGCTCAATACTAAAATTTAAAGCGGGTTATGCACCTGCACCGGTCATCGACAATTTAAATGCGCGGATCAATGCATGGTGGGTCATGTTGTTGGTACTTGGTGTAGCAATTTCATTAGGTAAAATCGCCTTTGTGATCCTGTTTGCATTGATTTCACTCTTTGCTTTACGTGAATTTATTAGTTTACTCCCGACCCGTCGCGGTGATTATCTTCCTTTGCTGATCGCTTTTTATTTTGTCATCCCTTACCAGTATTACTTGGTGTATATCGACTGGTACGGGCTATATTCTATTTTTATTCCGCTGTATGTGTTTCTTCTTATCCCTATCGCTACACTCAAAGCTGAAGATACCACGCGATTTTTGGAGCGTAGCTCAAAAATTCAATGGGGACTGATGATCAGCGTATTCTGTATTTCGCATGTACCTGCGCTATTAAACCTCAAACTTCCCGGATTTGAAGGTGAAAAAATTTGGCTAGCGATCTGGCTGATCATGGTGGTACAAGCCTCCGATGTCTTGCAATATGTCTGTGGCAAGCTATTTGGAAAACACAAAGTCGCACCGATACTTTCACCATCTAAGACCGTTGAAGGATTAATCGGAGGCATTGCTTTAGCCACTACACTAGGCGTGGCTATGTCATGGCTTACACCCTTTAGTTATCTACAGGCTGCATGTATTGGCTTTATTGTTTGTATATTCGGTTTCTTTGGTGGTCTGGTCATGTCAGCCATTAAACGTGATCGTGGTGTAAAAGATTGGGGACAACTCATCCAAGGCCATGGTGGCATGCTCGACCGAATTGATTCAATCTGCTTTTCTGCACCGATTTTTTTCCACATTTTGCGCTATTGGTGGTCTTAAACAGCGTCCCATTGAAAACAATCATTTTTAGATTTTGAAGTTTTAAAATTAAGCACAATAAAGAATCCCAAGCAAACAAGCTTGGGATTCTTCTCATTAGGTATTCGATTTAAACGTCTGAAACTGCAAACTTTTTAAAAATACTTGCACGACGTTTAGGATGAATATTGGCTTTAGTTAAATCACCTTGATAGTGATCATAGACACGTTTATCCATCATCTTAAACCATATAGAGGGTACTAAAGCAGGAATTAGCATAGTGGCATAGCCGCTAGGCAACTCTGGGGCTTCATCAAAATGTCTTAATGCCTGAAATGGACGAGTCGGATAAGCATGATGGTCTGAATGTCGTTGTAATTGATACAAAAATAGATTGGTCACAATATTATTGTTATTCCAACTATGTTCAGGCATGGTACGCGCATAGCTTCCATCCACTTTTTGCTCACGTTTCAGGCCATAATGTTCAATATAATTAATAATTTCAAAAAGGCTGATTCCATACAAGGCCTGTGTAACTAAATACGGTGTCACGCCTTTACCAAACATTTTCAGCATCGCGGTATGAAAACCAGCACTCATCGCCCAACCATGAAACAGCTCATTGTCCTTCGAAAAGAAACTTAAACCTTTACGTTTTAAGCGTTGTTTCTCAATCTGCACCGCCGATTTAATTCCACCAAATACAGTGCGTGGCCAAAACTCATAAAAGGTTTCGCCCATTTTTGAGGATGCAGGATCTTCAGGTGTTGCCGCACGTTTATGGTGTCCATAAGGATGTTCAATGCGGAAATGGCTATAACCCAAAGGTGCGAGCGTCGCATGTGCCCAGTAATGGTCTTTTTTATGAGGTCGATGGCAGAGTTCATGTGCTGTATTTACACCGACGCCATTGATGGCACCCATCGAAATCCCAAGTAGAACTTGATCTAATAATGAAACATCTTTACGGGTAACCACATAGCCAGCAAAAGCATTCGCTGCCATTTGCAGTGGAATAAATAATTTGACGATCCGATCATAATAGGGATCATTCACTAAAACTTTGATGTCATCATCTGTCGGGTTATTGGCATCATCACCGATCAGTGCATCTAGTGCAGGAATAATGACATGCAGTAGAAGCGGCCCGCCCATGGCAAATAGTTTTTTTGTCGGTTTGGGACCAAAATGATAACCCGCCAAGATCCCCATACCAATGACTGGTAAACCTGGACTCAATAGCCAACCATAACGTTTTTTATCTAAAACACTACCGATTTTACTTTCTAACTGAGCGAGCTGCTGTTCATTTAATTTTACTGGTGCATTCATGCGCTAGACTTCCTTAATTACTTCTTCTGTGTTTATATTCGTAAAATATGGGCAGCCAGAACAGTTTTAAGCGTCCAAAAAAACTATGCTATCGTCTTTGGCATTTAAGGATAAATGTTGACCTTTAAGCACATAGTGACCATCTATAAATACAAAATTAATATGAGTAAATATTTGAAATATGGATGCTTTAAGTAAAATTTTTGATGATATTCATCTCCATCGATCTGAATATATTTATTTGAAATCACAGCATCCTTGGGCTTTTCATTTTCAAGATCACAATGCCATGGTTGCGTATGTAGTGATTCAAGGTCAGTGTGTTGTACATATAGATCAAGAGCAGGTCTTACTTGAAGCTGGCGATCTTTGCCTTATTCCGTCAGGGCAAAACCACCACTGCAAATCTATACAGTCTGATATCTTGGTCGAATCAGTGAACATCACACCACTGTTTCAAGAGCAACGAAATAAAACCATTGATTTAAATTCTGCCGAATCTCATGAAGCAGAAGAATTGTTTGTACTAGCGATCCGTGGGCATGTCGACAGCATTATGGCAAAGCCCTTAGTGAATGCACTCCCCACGCTGTTACATACACCACATATCATGAGCAGTACCACACCGGAATGGTTGCAAATTGGCTTACATTTTCTGGCAGTTGAAGCGCATCAGATCCGTCCAGGCCGCGACAAAATTTTGGATCATTTGGTGAGTATTTTATTTATCGAATGTGTGCGTGATTATATTGCAGCCTTGTCAGATTCAAGCAGTTGGTTGCATGCCTTGAGTCATCCTGAATTATCCAACGCTTTGGCCGCGATTCATGAACAACCACAGCATGCTTGGACCGTCGAAAGCTTGGCAGAACAATGTTGCATGTCACGTTCTAAATTTGCCAGTTTATTCACTCAAATGCTCGGTGAATCTCCACTCGCCTATTTGCAGCAACATCGTTTGCGACTGGCAACACAGCACTTACAAATGGGGCAACTGACTATTCAGCAAATTGCCCATCGTATAGGTTACTCATCTGAAACGGCATTTAGCCAAACTTTTAAAAAGTTTTATGATCTCACACCGAGCCAGTATCGACAGCAGCATCAGCTCGCAAAAACTGAGTCATCTTAAAGGTTTAATCTAAAAGCTTTAAAATCGCTTCCACAGGGTTTTCACTGTTGCCTGAAAGCAGTTGTTTATGCATGGTGATGTGCTGCATCACTTGAACTTGCGATTTTTCAACATCCATCAAGCTTTCAATTTCTGCTGCTAATTTTTCAGGTGTTGCATCATGTTGAATAAGTTCCTGAATCACCTTTTTGCCCGCAATAATATTTGGCAATGAATAATACGGAATTTTGATCAGTAATTTCACCACATGGTAGGTCAGCCAATTTAACTTATAAAAGGTCACCATTGGGCGGTGTAAAAGCATCGCTTCTAAGGTTGCTGTACCAGATGCCAAAGCGACAATATTCGATGCGTTCATCACCTGACGGCCAATTTTAGATTCGGTATCGGTGTTTTCCATCAAGCGAACTTTGGCTTGTAATGCTTCAGGGTACTGCTTGAGCAATAATTCGATTTGCTGTTTACGTGCATCATTGATTGCAGGAATCAGGAACACATAGTCTGGATGCTGCTCCGTCAATATCTGTGCGGCGGACAGTACCAAAGGCCCTAAGCGCTCAATTTCACCACGACGGCTGCCCGGAAGTAATGCAATGTGTTTTTGATGCTCATCTAAGTCTAACTCGTGTTTAGCCGCAGCGAGTGGATTATCTAAAGGCAACTGACTTGCCAATGGATGTCCGACAAATGCAGCGGGAACTTGCCATTTTTGGAAAAACGCTTTTTCGAAAGGAAATAAACAAAGGACTAAATCGATACTCGCCTTGATGCCATGCACACGGCCTTGGCGCCACGCCCACACTGAAGGGCTAACATATTGCACTGTTTTAATTGGTAGCTGTTTTTGCTTCAAGCTCTTAGATAAACGTAAATTAAAATCCGGTGCATCAATCCCCACAAAAACATCGACAGGGTTTTCAGTCCATTTTTCAACCAGACCATCGCGTACAGCAAAGAGTTTTTTAATATCTTTTAAGACCTCAACAATCCCCATTACCGATAAAATATCCATCGGATAATAGCTATTAAAACCTTCTGCAATCATTTGCGGACCGCCGATGCCTTCAAATTCCGCATCAATCCCTTGCTCTCGAAAACTGCGGATAAGCTTGGCGCCTAATGTATCCCCGGATACTTCCCCAACCACGATGCCAATTTTAAGTTTCCGATTTTGCAAAAGTCTGTCCTTTTAACTCAATGTTCTTTAGCTATAGATTCTATACGAGTCCTTCGCAAAGTTAATAGATTTCCTGAAAAAAGCTGCACGGTTTTAATTCACCATTTTAAGAATATTCATCACTGCTACTTAGCTGCTGATTAAAATTTTTCCGCCAATGGTTCGGATTTGTGCCGTATTTATTCTTAAACAATTTACGAAATAGCACTGCTGTATTAAAACCTGCACTTTCCGCAATTTTATCAATCGAATAATCTGTCACTTCAAGCAATTCAGCCGCATATCGCAGTCTTTCATTATTTAACCAAGTGACAATAGGCAGCCCTGTTGCATGTTTAAAATGTCTGGTCAGTGTCCTTCTACTCATATTGGAATAAACGGCAAGTTCTTCAATAGTGTGCGGTTTCGACAGGTTATGCCGTAAATAATCGAGTAAACGATTGATCTCCGTATCGTAAGTCATTGTAGAAATCGGCTGTTCAATAAATTGCGCCTGTCCGCCCTCACGATGGGTTGGAATTACCATCAATCTCGATATTTTATTGGCAATTTTTGCCCCGTAGATTTCCCCGACTATGTATAAACAACAATCTAAAGCAGCCCCCGTACCTGCGGAAGTAATGATGCCTGCATCTTCAATATATAAAGCATCTTTATCTAAGTTCACACATGGAAATTTTTGCTTAAAATCGGCACTGCCAGCCCAATGTGTCGTGACCTGTTTGTGGTCAAGTAACCCAGCATACGCCAATGGATATGCGCCATAGCACAGGCCTGCAATCTTGATTCCCTTTTCATGTACCTTTTGTAAGGCTGTCATCAGCTCATGATCTGGCTTTTGATGGATATCATCCCAGCCCGGGATAATTACAAGGTTAGCATCAAGCATCTGCTCTAAGCCGCCATCAGCCTGAATCATGACCGTCTTTTCAGTACTGATGGGCATTCCATCAACCGAAAACGTCGTTACTTCAAATAATTTCTGTCCCTCTATTTCAATATTGAATATGGTTTGCGGGACTGAAAAATGAAACAGCGGAATATTTGGATATATAAACAACGCAATTTTAGGTATAGACATCACGTGGCTATTCATAAATAAAGCCATTATACCATTTGGCCTAATAGTTTCTATTTATGTCTTTAAGGACAATATATTTAAAGCATTTATTTCCCAATAATAAAGTCATCTTTGTTATACGAATGCTTTTTATGAAAACATTTTTAAGCTATACGTTTTTAGCGACTGCTTTGGTTATCGGCTCTGCTTCGGCATGGGCAAATCAAGACAAAGTCCGTGATATTTCTAAAATCACTCAAGTTCAAGAAATACGCAATGCGACGGTCAAAATCAGCTATACAGATACGACCTTTTTAGTAGATCCGATGTTTGCACCCAAAGGGTTCTATGAAGGGTTTCCAAATACACATCGGAGTTATTTACGTAATCCATTGGTGGATTTACCGCTTAAAGCCGAAACCATTTTGGCGAATGTCGATGCCGTGATCATTACCCATACTCATCTCGACCATTGGGATGATGCTGCGCAAGCGGCGATTCCTAAAACGCTGCCGATCTTTGTCCAAAACAGTCAAGATCAAAAGACCATCCAATCCCAAGGCTTTAAAGATGTACGCGTATTAACGAAAACCACATTTAAAGGCGTGACGTTAACCAAAACTGGTGGACAACACGGTACGGATGCAATGTATCGTGTCCCGGAGCTGAAAAAAGGCTTAGGTGAAGCCATGGGGATCATTTTTGAAGCCTCAGGACATGAAACCATTTATTTGGCGGGTGACACGATATGGCGCCCTGAAGTGGATCAAGCCATTCAAAGCTCCCAACCTGATGTGATTATTTTGAATACAGGCAACGCCTTAGTCGATGGATTTAAAGAGTCGATTATTATGGGCAAAGAAGACACCTTACGCGCTGTGCAACAATCACCGAAAGCTAAAATTGTCGCTGTGCATATGGACGCCATTAACCACATGTCGTTAACGCGTGAACAACTGGCAGCCTATGTAAAAGCTCAAAATATTCAGGATAAAGTGTTGATTCCTTTAGATGGCGAAACCTTATCTTTTTAAGGCATATTAGTCTTTGCAGCAGTGGACTTTATGTTCACTGCTGCATATATCGATAAATATCAAATCGAAAGCTAGGATGATAAAACTTAGTGTGTTTTGAGTGATTGGAAATCCACTTCAGATATTCAAAGCCTTGTATTCAAAATATATGATTTCACTGCAGCATAATCTCCATTTGAACTATTAACTACTTGAGAAAACCATAATCAATAACTTAGCTTAGAAATAATTCATTTATTTCAAAATTAAAATCATTCTTTATCTATTTTTTTCACAAGCAAATCACTAATCGAGACAACGACTTATATCAATTAGTCATAAGATATGCACGTTTTTTGATATTTGGCATTCAGCGATGGTCGGTCCTTTAGAGTTCATTCTGGCAGGTGTAATTGTAGGTTTCTGCGTAGGTATTACCGGTGTTGGCGGTGGTTCATTGATGACCCCGATCCTGATTAGCCTGTATAAAATTGAACCTCATATTGCGATTGGCACAGACTTACTATATGCCGCAATTTCAAAATTTTGTGGTTCTTTAGTTCATGCACGTAAAATGAATATCGTATGGACCATTGTTATTTGGCTTGCTGTCGGCAGTATCCCTGCGTCTTTTGCGACCCATTGGGTCCTTGAAAACTATCTGAGCCAATCGACACATTACAAAACCGTATTAACCATGTTTTTGGGTTTTATGCTGACGATTACTGGGATCTCAATTATTTTCCGTGGTCATATTGAAAAATTCTTTAATAAATTTCGAAAAACTGATCAGTTAGATGATATGAGTGCTGATCTGGAGCGTATCAATTTCCAAGCAAAAAATAAGCGTGCATATATCATCATCATGGGCATTATTTTAGGCGTATTCGTTACCCTATCGTCTGTTGGTGCAGGTGCCTTCGGTATTATGGCCTTGGTGCTCATGTTCCCGAACTTACCGATGATTCGTATTATTGGTTCTGACGTCGTACATGCCGTGCTTCTTACACTGGTTGCAGGCTTGGGTCATATGAGCTCAGGTAATGTCGATTTTCATTTATTGGGTTGGTTATTGGTGGGTTCTATTCCTGCAATTGTGGTCGGAACTTTAATCAGCTCACGTTTACCTGAAAAAGTCATTCGTAAAGTCTTAGGCATTACCTTGTTTGTTTTAGGCATGAATTTCATTATTAATCCAGTAAAATCAAAACCTGTTAAAAAACCAACAACTGCAATGTTGATCGCACCGACAGTGAATAGTCAGCAGGTTTAAATTAACTGCCCGATTCATCACTTTTTTTTCAGAGACTTATTGATCTTTTTTATAACATTTGAATGCTATATTCATGTTATATTCGGCTCACGAAACAACCTTTTGTATAATCAAACCAGTGACGGCAATGAATACTTTACAGTCAAATTCTATTACCCAAAACGACATTGATGACGTGAATGTAAAAAGCATTCAGCCTCTTGTTACTCCTGCAGAACTAAAAAAAGAGCTACCTCTGACTGAAACTGCCTATCAAACAGTCCTTAAGGGCCGTGAAACTGTACGTAATATTTTAGATGGAAATGACAAACGTCTTTTTGTTGTCATTGGTCCATGTTCAATTCACGACACAGTCGCTGCACATGATTATGCTGACCGTTTAAAAGTTTTAAGCGACAAAATCCAAGATACGATCTATGTCGTGATGCGAGTGTATTTTGAAAAACCACGTACCACTGTGGGTTGGAAAGGTCTAATTAATGACCCAGACATGAACGACTCTTTCAACATCGAAAAAGGCTTACGTATTGGTCGTAAACTTTTACTTGAATTGAATGAAAAAGGTTTGCCTTGTGCAACTGAAGCGCTCGATCCAAACTCACCACAGTACTACCAAGATCTTATTTCTTGGTCAGCGATTGGTGCGCGTACCACTGAAAGCCAAACACATCGTGAAATGTCTTCTGGCCTTTCTTCACCAGTTGGCTTTAAAAATGGTACAGATGGCGGTTTAACCGTTGCGACCAATGCCATGCAATCTGTTAAACATGGTCATAGCTTCTTGGGCTTAAGCGACCAAGGTCAAGTTTCAGTTATTCGTACCAGTGGTAACCCTTATGCACACGTTGTACTTCGTGGCGGTAACGGTAAACCAAACTACGACGCAGGTTCTGTTGCAGATGCCGAAGCGGCATTAGCCAAAGCAAAAGTTAGTGGCAAAATCATGATTGATACCAGTCATGCAAACTCAAACAAAGACCCGTACTTACAACCCCTTGTTCTGAAAAATATTACTGAACAAATCCTTGACGGAAACAAGTCAATCGTGGGTATTATGGTAGAAAGTCACTTAAAAGGTGGTCGTCAGGATATTCCTGCCAACCTCTGTGACCTCGAATATGGTAAATCAGTGACTGATGGCTGTATCGATTGGGATACGACTGAAAAAGTCTTGTTAGAGATGCATGAAGCACTTAAAGACGTGTTACCGACACGCTAAGTGAATGAAAAACGCCATCTTCAAGATGGCGTTTTACTTTGAAGGATTATTTGTCAGATGAATGAAATCGAAAATGCGTTAAGTCACATTGAAAACTTCCAATATATACATGAACACTTATTAACGTCAGGACAACCATCTCCTTCTGAGCTTCAAACGATCAAAGAATATGGTGTTTCAACGGTTATTAATTTAGCACTGACCGATGCATCCAATCATATCGAGCATGAAGACCGCATTTGCCTAGATCTAGGCCTGAACTACATTCAAGTTCCGATCTCTTGGGATACCCCTTCAGATGATCAATGCCTTTTAGTACTCGATATGATTGACCATTTGGTTCAAGGTCAAACGGTTTGGCTACACTGTGCGAAAAACTTCCGTGTCAGCAGTTTGATGTATTTATATCGTCAATACTATATGGATGTTGATATGCCAAAGGCTCAAGATTTGATGCATCAAATTTGGAAACCCAATGAAACATGGACAGGTTTAATCCATGCGGTTGCCTTACAACTTCAAGGCCGTAAAGCAACTCAAGATTTACAACATGCACTGATCCATCCAGATCATTTTGCGTGAGAAATCAGTACTGTTGCAGTAGAAAGAATACCTTCTTGGCGACCAGTAAACCCTAATTTTTCGGTGGTGGTCGCTTTGATGCTAATTTGTGTAACTTCAACATCCATAACATCTGCGATACTTTGACGCATTTCTAAATTATGTTTTGCTAGTTTAGGGCGCTCACAAGCCACGGTAATATCAGCATTATTAAGTACATATCCACGATCTAAAATCAGTTGGTAGACGTGTTTTAAAAGTACTCGACTATCGGCACCTTTAAATTTTGGATCTGTATCTGGAAAATGCTGACCAATATCTCCAAGTGCCAAAGCACCTAATAATGCATCACAAAGCGCATGCAGTACCACATCACCATCTGAATGTGCTTTGAGTCCATGTGTATGTGGAATTTGAACACCAGCAAGCGTTACAAAGTCACCTTCTTCAAATGCATGCACATCCATGCCCTGACCGATACGAATTTGAGCTATCATGCTTGAGTTCCTTGAGAAAATAATGATTGAAATCTTGTATTCACGCTTTCTATTTCGCTATAGTGTGGGCAAGCGCAACATAGTGAAAGTATAAGCGATCATGCTGTTGAAAACTGAAATAAATATCATCAAAAAATTCGGACTGGTTCTGCTAATAGGTTCTGGCCTAGCGACGTTTACGCATGCAGAAAAGATTGACTGTGATCAGGCCAATACTCAGGCAAAAAAAAATTACTGTTCTGACGGTTTTGAAGAACAACGTGAAAAGCTAGATGGGCTTTTTTTAACGGCACAGTTGATTACCGATGCCCCAGTACGCTTGCTGATAGATACGCAAAAATTATGGTATAGCCGAGTTCAGCAATGCAAAAACTTGGATTGTTTCAAACAACAATTTGAGCTTCGCCATGAAGATTTGAATATTTATACCTCGATGAACCAAAGTTTAACGCAGCATTATCTTAAATTTGAAAATGGCCATTTTGCGACATCACCTGTACATTTAAAGGTGCATCAACTAGGCAAAAACAGCATCAAAATAGAAGGCATTGCCTATCGTAATCCGAACAATCGAGTTGAAACACAAACCATTCCCTTTTTAGCCTACACAACACCCGAACAAAAAAATCAAATCACAGATAATGAACACGACTGCAAATATCAGTTCAATTACAGTAAAGCCTTACTCTCAGTAAAAACTGAACAAAAAGGCTGTGAACGTTTTGCAGGGATTTATCGTTTATATGATTAAGATCAAATTCGAATGACTTAGAAACATACAAAAAAGCCTCAACGTTGAGGCTTTTGGGTGTCTAAAATATATCAGTTAAATCGGATGTGTTTGCTGCACTTGCTGGCTAATCATTGCAGCTGTTGCCGCAGATAAGGTCCATCCAAGATGACCATGCCCTGTATTATAAAAAATATGATCACGCTTACCTGCATGCACCACAGGCATCATATTGGGCATCATTGGTCGTAAACCCGCCCACGGCACCACATGTTCTGTAGAGAGATTAAAGTTACGATTTGACCAATCAATTAAGGGCTGAATGCGATCTGCACGAATGTCTCGGTTATAGCCATTAAACTCTGCCGTGCCTGCAACACGTAGTCGATTTGCACCTAAGCGTGAAGTCACAATTTTGGCACTTTCATCCAACAGACTCACCCAAGGCGCATTGGTCTGACTTTGTTCATCATTTAAGTTTATGGTAATTGAATATCCTTTGACTGGATAGACATTTACACGGTCACCGAGTTTATGCGCAAGTTCATAACTGCCTACACCACCACAGACCACCACAGCATCTGCCTCAAGTAAGGTATTTGCATCAGGATGTTCCATATTTTCATCACTGGCTTTTAACTGAACATTGACACCTTTTGCATGATGTTCAAAGTCAGTCACCTCAAAGCCCCACATATATTTCACATCAAAGCGTTCTGTTGCTTTGGCAAGCTGCGTCGTAAATTTATGGATGTCGCCCGTGGCGTCCCCTGGGCAATAAAATCCACCATAGTATTCACCTGTCAGACTAGGCTCAATGTCACGGATTTCAGCTAATGTCACAGGATGACGCTCTAAGCCACCCTCACAGAGCATATTATTAACTTGAGTCGCCACCTCATAATCATGTTGATTATGAAAGAAATGTAAAATGCCGCGTTTTTCTAAATCAAACTGCAAGTTTTCATGCTCAGCAATTTCAAATAAACGCTGACGTGCCATCAATGCAAGACGGACGGTCTCGTGAGTATTTTCACGATAATCTTTAATATGCCCCATAAACTCAAAGAGCCATGAATATTTATGTAGGTTAAAACTTGGATTTAATAATAATGGTGCCGATTTTTGCGACATCCATTTGATGCCTTTCACCACCGTTGCTTTTTGGTTCCACACCTCAGCATTACACGCTGATAATTGACCACCATTGGCAAACGACGTTTCCATCGCAGGATAAAGATGTTTATCGACCACAGTGACACGATAACCGAGTAATCCGAGTTCGTAAGCTGTCGTTACCCCAGTAATACCTGCACCAATCACAACAATATGACACATATAGGCTCCTTGGAAATTATATTTCCTATGTTC
Organism: Acinetobacter sp. YH12097; assembly: GCF_013419225.1. NCBI lineage: Bacteria > Pseudomonadati > Pseudomonadota > Gammaproteobacteria > Moraxellales > Moraxellaceae > Acinetobacter > Acinetobacter sp. YH12097. The sequence continues at coordinate 77,628 of NZ_VPAN01000010.1, forward strand.
GCCCCATCTGTCATTGGTACCTGAGAGCTTTGGTTCCTTGCGAAGCAATGTGAACCTTCCCCTTCGGTGAGTAGGTCTAGCCTACTTCTCTCCAGATTTTTTATATGATTACAGTCCTTTTGCCTGAGAGTTTCCTGGGGGAACTTGCTCCTTCGGCGAGCACAATCTGTGCTTCTCTCCTGCAATCATCCATTCGTTTTTATTCGGCATTCATCTTGGTATTGCCTTAGTTAGATATGAGCAATATTTGTACCAAATCTCAAGTCCTATTTGGGTCAATATTGTTAAATATTATTTTTATATCGATTTAAGTTGTTAGGCTAAGTATTTCGACTCAATTTTTTCTACACCTAAATACTTCATCTTTAAAATAAAGGGTTAAAATATTGAATGAATTTTATATCTAGAAAGATTGAAGTTTTATGTCCAATTCAGCACTTTTCTCTCGCTTTGCATCTGTAATCAAAACACATTCTATTGAAGAATTAACCCAAAGTGATTTACTCCTTCTTAAGACTCTGGGAACTATTCAAAGCTTTTATGCACCATTTGAGGCCATAAATCATGATGCAAAAGTGGTCGTTGTCGGCATCTGCCCAGGCCAACAACAATGGCGTAATGCATTAATTGCAGCGAAGGACGGCTTAGAGCAGCATTTATCTGAGGAAAACATTCTTAAACTTGCAAAAAATAGTGGTGCTTTTAGCGGCCCTATTCGTAAAAATTTAACTCAACTGCTAGATCATATTGGATTACACAATCAATTAGGCATACAGACCACTGCAGAGCTATTTAGCAATCATCAAGATATGGTGCAAATGTGTTCAGTTTTACAGCAATGCATTTTGATCAATGGAAAAAATTATGCAGGTTCAACGCCCGCAATGCTAAAAAATGAATTATTAAAACAACATATTGATGATTATTTTATTCCTATGGTTCAACAGCTTCCGAACGCAATTTACATCCCGCTAGGCAAAAGTGTAGATGAGGTTTTAAATTATGTAAGCAGCTTAGGCTATTTAAATGATCAGCAGATTCTAGCGGGACTTCCCCATCCATCGGGTGCGAATGCTGAACGGATCAAATATTTTTTAGGCGAAAAACCACGTGACCAATTGTCTCGACAAACCAATCCCGAGCAGATTGATAGCGCAAAATCACAGATCTTACTTAAGTTATCTAAATTTCAATGAAATAAGATTTACATCACTTAATAATATTTTTTATTTGAATATCGACCACTTATATCAAAGCAGTGCTCAAACAAAACTAGAAAAGTGTGATGTATTTTACTTTTTTGTTTTTTCTGTGTGAATATGCGCCAAAATAAATATTGCTTATAAAAATAACGCTAACATGGAAAAACACATGAAAAATTATTTAGTTCTAGGATTTACACTCCTACTACTCACAGGTTGTATTACCGTACCTAAAAATAAACCTGAAACCAGAACATTAAAGCTGAATGGTGTGAATACCGTTGAAAACAGTAACGTAATCCAACGAACCATTACTCGAGGTCAATTACTGTGTGAAACTGGACAAAAATGTCCTGAACTTGCAATTGATTAGCAAAAGAATAAAGGTGAGTATGCACTTTCACTGCATTCTTATGATCAACAGCAGCTTGATATGAATGAAATATCTTTTGTGATCGACGGCAAAGTATTGTCTTATCCTGCAATAGGTCAAACAAATTATCGTCGCTTAGATAATTCAAATGTGATTGATTCTTCTAATACCGTGATGATCCCAGATACTGTGCTTAAACAATTCTGTGACGCAAAAGATATTGCGGTTATTATGAATACCAACCAAGGTGAAATCGCACACTATATGCTAAAAAACCAAAAATCATCAGATGCCTACCGACTATTTTTACGTGCTTACTCTTAAGCCCAAATAGTCTAAAATCAAAATCCCAAAAGTTAGTGTATGTTTTTTGGGGATTTTTTATTCATCTCGCTTTATAAATTGATCAAATGCATCACATGGTCTTTATTTTATTCGTTTAATTAATTGTTTAATTGTCAGTTCACAAATCGGTTGACCTACCTCTAGATGAAGAGGATAGGCTTGATTTTCATCTGTAAGCTTATAGCCACGTCGTTGATAATATTTTATTAATTCTAAACGCCGATCAATCACATACATCACAAATTCTTCAACATTGGGTTCAATCAACATCGCTTGCTGTTCTGCAAATTGCAATAATTTTTTTCCTAAGCCCTGAGCTTGCTCATTTGGATGAATTGCAAAATGACCAATTTCACAGCTCTTCCCCTGCATTTGAATACCAATACACCCCATGATCTGCGCATGTACCGACTCAATCACATATAAATGAAAATCCCTTTTTTGTAAGAGTTGACTGAGTTGAGACACATTTATTCGATTTCCTCGAACAATATGATGTTCTGTCGTCCAACTCTTGGGATAATTTTCCCGATAGGCTGTATTCATTAAGCTTTCAAGCTGCTGAATATCACCAAGTAAAGCATTTCGTATATTCATATTTTTTTTGCTATTTATTTTCATAGGCCTAGTTTACCGAAATAAAAAAACCAGACAATTGTCTGGTTTTTTTATGCAATTTGCTCATCAGTGTGACTTGCTAAAGCTATTCACCAACCGCGTTGAAACAAAGCAACGCTTTGTTATTTATCCTCTGTGACTCGCTAACGCTACTCACCAACCGCGTTCGGAACAAAGCAACGCTTTGTTATTTATACACTGTGACTTGCTAAAGCTATTCACTAACCGCGTTCGGAACAAAGCAACGCTTTGTTTCCTCACTTGGGTTCAATTGGGGCAAATGGTGCGACTACATCCGCATTTTGTGCACGGTTACGCATGAAGTGATCCATGAGCACAATTGCTAACATCGCCTCTGCAATTGGTGTCGCGCGAACACCAACACAAGGATCATGGCGACCTTTGGTCAACACATCAGTATCTTCACGATTAATCGTGATGGTTTTACCCGGCGTAGTAATGGAAGCTGTTGGTTTCAAGGCGATCGCAACACGAATGTCCTGACCACTCGAAATACCACCCAAGATGCCCCCAGCATGGTTTGCCAAGAAACCATCCGTAGTTAACTCATCACGTGTTTCATGACCAAACTGCTCAGCAACACCAAAGCCATCACCAATTTCCACACCTTTTACAGCATTGATGGACATCATGGCATGTGCAATATCTGCATCTAAACGATCAAATACAGGCTCGCCCCAACCGACTGGCACTTGCGTCGCAATAATTTCCAGTTTGGCGCCACAGCTCGTTCCTTGTTCACGAAGTGACGTTACGAGAGCTTCGAAACGTGGGACGGCATCTGCATCACCACAGAAAAATGGGTTATTCGGAACTTCATTCCAGTCCAATTTCTCTGCTTTTTCGGTACCAATTTGGGTTACATGACCACGAATTTCTATGCCGAATTTCTCAAACAAGAATTTTTTAGCAATCGCACCCGCAGCAACACGCATCGCAGTTTCACGAGCACTCGAGCGACCACCACCACGATAATCACGGAAACCATACTTATGTGTATACGTATAGTCTGCATGACCCGGACGGAAGGTTTGCGCGATGTTGCCATAATCTTTTGATTTTTGATCTGTGTTACGGATCAATAGACCAATCGATGTACCGGTCGTTTTGCCTTCAAATACGCCTGAAATAATTTCAACTTCATCGGGTTCTTTACGCTGAGTTGCAAACTTAGATGTGCCCGGCTTACGACGATCCAGATCCTTTTGCAAATCGGCTTCAGTCAGTTCAATACCCGGTGGAACCCCATCCACAATGGCCATCAGACCAACGCCATGAGATTCACCACAAGTCGTTACACGGAAGAGTTGCCCTATACTATTACCTGCCATGTCAAACGACTCCTTATGCTTGAACAGATTGAATGAATAAATCTCGGTATTTGCGGCATTGAGCAGCAGTCAATGCAAAGATACCTGTACCGCCTTTTTGGAACTGTAACCAATAAAAATCAACGGTATTGAAGTTTTGACGCATTGCCCATTCAGAGTTACCCACTTCGATCACAATTAAGCCATCTTCAGTCAGGTAATCTGCAGCTTGTGCCAACATTTTACGGACAAGATCCAAACCATCTTGACCCGCAGCAAGCGCCATTTCAGGTTCATGGTGGAATTCTTCTGGTAAATCTGCCATGTCTTCAGCATCCACATATGGCGGATTCGACACGATCAAATCATATTGATTTTCTGCTGGAATTTTGGCGAATAAATCAGACTCGAGTAATGCCACTTGATATTGTTTATTGTGGTGTTCACAGTTAATTTGTGCCACTTCAAGTGCATCTTTAGATAAATCTGTTGCATCAACTTCAGCGTCTGGGAATGCATAAGCTAAGGCAATCGCGATACAACCCGAACCCGTACACATATCTAAAATGCGCTGAGGAGTTTTTGGATTGGCATTTTCAGGTAGGTTATTAACCGCAGCACCCATTTCGCCATTTTCACCTAAGCAATACGGCGCAAAACGGTTTTCAATCAATTCTGCAATTGGAGAACGTGGAATCAGTACACGTTCATCGACATAAAATGGCTTACCAAAGAAATACGACAAGTTAAGTAAATAAGACGTCGGAACTTTTTCATTAATACGACGTTCTAACAATGCTAAAAATTCTGCAACTTCACTTGGCAATAATTTCGCATCTAAGATTTCCGCATCTGCATTCCAATCTAGAGATAACGTTTGTAAAACCAATGCTGAGCTTTCAGCAAAATAGTCTTCTGTACCTTGTCCTAAGTGGGCATCATATTGACGTAAAGCTGTTACCCCAAAGCGGATATAATCACGAATTGTTGATAGGTTTTCAGCTGCTTCCTGTAAATGTTCAGGGCTAATAGTCGGTCGATCCACTTAAGGCGTCTCCAATTCATAATTTTTTAAACGCCCTATGATACCTTGTTTTGATGCTATTTATAATAAAAATACGGCATTATTCACCGCTTGAAAGCATTTCATAACCGTATATATGAGGTCTGATACATTCACTGAAATGAAATGTGTACTTTAGGCCTTTCTTCAGCATTTTATAAAACCAAATAGATGAAAATTACGAATAAAAACCAATTCAAGCTCAATTGTTTAGCAATTTGTACTTGATCCTAAGCTTTATTTTCTTAAAATCATCCCCATACAAACAGTTAAATTTTAAATGCGGAGCTCCAATGAGCTATAAGCACAATAACCTCATGGCTATGCGTCAAAGCTATTGGGAAGACACTCAGTCTTTAAACGTGCAAACTGAAAAGGCATTTTTTCAGCAACTACTGATCGAACATCAAGTTTTCCCTGATGCGAGTCTAGAAAACGCACGTACCCTATTTTTTAGCTTACCGAGCATTATTATTGTCAAAGGTTATGCTGCCGGATTTAAAGACGAATCTGTCCAACATCTTATTCATCAACATATTGAAGAACATAAAGCTGCATTGATGCAAAATGATACGGTAAAAATCAAATATCGTTTATAGTTTTATTTCCAATGTGCCTGTCTACGTGGCATCTTGCTTAAGTTTGCAAATGCTTACTGCATATTCAGTAAGTTGAACTATTTTAATACGTTAAGAAACGTTAAAATTAGCTACAATGTATTTTTCTGCGAATTGCTGATTAAAGGATTTAATTTACATGTCAGATCAGAACGATAAGCTCAAACACTTGAAAACGTCTTCTATGGATCGACGCTTATCTATCGCAAAGGCATCGCTACTTGCGGGAACTCGTTGGGCAGCATCAAACGCTACTTCTATTTTTTCGAGTGAAGAAGAAAAAGAGAAAAAGCGTAAAAAAGCCATGAAAGATCAGGCTGAATATCTCGTCGCAGAAATTGGTAAATTAAAAGGTTCAATTGTAAAAATTGGGCAAATGATGGCGTTGTATGGTGAACATTTTCTACCTGAAGAAATCACCCAAGCCCTCAATACCCTTAACAATCAAACAGTCGCATTGGCATGGCCAGCCATCAAAGTACAATTACAAAATCAACTTGGCTCAAAACTTGATGATCTCGTGATTGATCATGAGCCGCTTGGTACAGCATCTTTGGCACAAGTTCATCGTGCAAAACGTAAATCTGATGGTTTAGAACTGGTATTAAAAATCCAGTATCCAGGTGTGGCAGATGCCATCGATTCGGATATGAATCTATTCAAAAACATGCTCAAACTGACACGAATGGTGCCTCAAACGCGTGAATTTGATCAGTGGTTTGATGAAGTTCGTGAAATGATGCATCGTGAAGTAAATTATAAAATCGAAGCAGATACCACTCGCCGTTTTGCAGCACGCTTAAAAGAAGACCCACGCTATATCGTGCCGCAAATCATTGAAGGTTATTCAACACCTCAAGTGCTGTGTATGACCTTTGAACGTGGTGTGCCGATTAACAGCCCAGTAATGCTGTCACTTCCTCAAGAGCGCCGTAATGCCTTAGGTGAAGCATCACTTGAAATTGCCGTACGCGAAATTTTTGAATGGGGTGAAATGCAAACCGACCCTAACTTCGGAAACTATTTGGTCCGTTTAGGCAATGGTGCGGATGTGCCAGATAAAATTGTTCTCCTCGACTTTGGTGCGATCCGTCAGTTCGATGAGCATCTATTAGGCGTTGCGCGTAATTTGATTACCGCGGGTTACCATCACAGCTCTGAGCAAATGGTCAAAGCGATGACAGGTTATGAGTTCTTTGATGGTATTCCACAAAGTATTAAACCAGATATGGCTAAAGTCTTTTTGTTAGCGACAGAGGCATTTAGTAGCACTGAAAATAACCCAAACATCCCTGCTGGTGTTATGGACGAACAACAACGCTATGACTGGAAAAAAAGCCAATTACATAGCCGTGTGATGCAACAAGCGTCAAAATCGATGGCATCTCGCTATTTCTCAGTTCCACCTAAAGAGTTTATGTTTATTAGCCGTAAATTTATCGGTGCATATACCTTTATGACCGTCATTGAAGCGAAAACCAATGTTCGTCGTATGATTCAAAAATATCAATAAACATTCAATGCACACATTAAGACTTGGCTGACTCAAATGTCAGCCAAGTCAATTTCAAAATAACAAACCGTTTTAGATTTTTTACTTTTTCATTCTTAATTAATCATTTAGCTATCAAAAATCGCCTAAGCGCGCCGTTTATCTTTGACAATCATGCATGTCATTTATGACATGGTTTTTCTATCTTTGGCATGTCAGCATTAAATAGGAACAACGCAAATGGAAAACAACAATGACCAATATGGTAAACAAGGCACAAGGATTTGGACTCTCACTTTTAACTAAAATTGCCGGAAGTGATGTACTCGATCAGTTTAAACTACGCAAATTTGTTGAAAAATCTTTGTATCAAAGCTCAAAAGCTGGTTTTAAAACCCTGAGCCAGACGCAAAAAGCATTTCAGACCAACAAAGATGTGCATAAGCAACGTTTGCCAAATCAACAAAAATCATTATTTGATTTAAACCTGACTGAAGAACAGCAAATGACTGCTGATGCGATGCAGCAGTTTGCCACAGAAGTCTTGTATCCACTTGCTCATCAAGCCGATCAAGAGGAAACATTTCCTGAAGCGTTATGGCAACATATCCAAGATCTAGGTCTAAATTATTATGCCTTACCTGAAGATTTGGGTGGCGTCGCAGCAGAAAAAAATATCATTAGCAATGTCTTAATTGCGGAACAATTGGCTGAAGGTGACTTTAGTTTAACAGCAGGTTTAATGTCAACATTTAGCTGCATCAACGCCATCACCCAATGGGGTTCCGAATCTGTTCAGGCAACCTACTTAGCAGCATTTGCTGAAGATTCAGCCCTACGTGCGAGCTTTGCGGTACAAGAGGCCACGGCGGCATTTAATCCCTATCAACTTAAAACTCAGGCAATTGCTGACGGCCAGCAGTATAAAATCAGTGGGGAGAAAACCTTAGTCCTTTTAGGTGAACAGGTAGATGTGCTGTTGGTGAGTGCCATGCTGAATGGGCAGCCTGAAGTTTTTATTGTGCAACGCGACAAAAGCATTAGCGCTAAAAAAACACCTGCTATGGGTTTGAAAGCCACTGAAACGGTAACTTTAAAATTTGCTCAGACCCCTGCCCAACGCTTAGGCGATCAAGATTTCAACTACACTTCATTTATCGATCTTGGCAATTTAATGTGGTGTGCCATGGCTGCTGGTACCGCAACTGCAGTCAAAAAATATTGCATTCAATATGCCAACGAACGTACAGCTTTTGGGGAGCCAATTTCGCACCGTCAAAGTGTGGCATTTATGATTGCAGATATGGCAATCGAAATTGATGCCATGCATATGCTCATCCTCAATGCAGCAAGCCTAGCCGAAGCCGGCAAGCCATTTCATCGTGAAGCCTATTTAGCCCGCGTGCTATGTGCTGAAAAATCGATGAAAATTGGGACCGATGGCGTGCAAATATTAGGTGGTCACGGCTTTACCAAAGAACATCCCGTAGAACGTTGGTATCGAGACTTACGTGCCACAGCGATTCTTCAATCTGGCTTACATGCGTAATTCAGCAAAATAAAAACAAGGAAATGTCCATGAACTTACAAAATCCGAAAAAATTTAAATTGCTGATCGACCAAGCACATGAAGTCGCTTTAAATGTTCTACGTCCTATTTCACGTAAATATGACAAAGCCGAACATGCCTATCCTAAAGAGTTAGACATGTTATCTTCCCTCGTCGACGGTATGAATGATGGCGGAGATGGCATGAATGCAGGTGCTGCCGTCAATAAACGTGGTGACACAGACACTGGTAATAAAAACGGTGTCAATATGTCGACAGCCCTCAGTATCATCGAGATGTGCTATGGAGATACAGGCCTGTTGCTCAGTATGCCTCGACAAGGGCTTGGAAATTCGGCTATTGCAGCAGTAGCCAATGATGAACAACTAGAACGCTTAAAAGGAACTTGGGCCGCTATGGCCATTACAGAACCCAATTGCGGCTCTGATTCTGCTGCTATTCGGACAACAGCGACGAAAGATGGCGATGAATACATTCTCAATGGGGAAAAAATCTTTGTCACCTCGGGTGAGCGTGCTGATTCCGTGGTGGTTTGGGCAACGCTAGATAAAAAATTAGGCCGTGCAGCGATTAAATCCTTTGTTGTTGAAAAAGGTACGCTGGGCATGACTGTAGAACGCCTAGAACATAAATTGGGTATTAAAGCTTCTGATACGGCTGCCATTAGCTTTGTAGATTGTCGTGTCCCTGCTGCAAACTTATTAGGCAATGCTGAAATTGATGTAGCAAAGGGTTTTGCTGGGGTTATGGAAACTTTTGATAATACTCGCCCACTCGTTGCCGCGATGGCTATTGGCTGTGCCAAGGCATCTTTAGAGCGAATTAAAGAAATCTTTAAAGATGAATTAGATGAGCAGTATTCAACACCCATCTTACAAAGCTCGAATATTGCTGCACAAATATATCGAATGGAAGCAGACTGGGAAGCAGCACGTCTCCTCATGCTCAAAGCCGCATGGATGGCCGACAACAAAAAACCAAACTCACGTGAAGCATCCATCGCTAAAGCAAAAGCAGGCCGTGTAGGTAATGAAATCACGTTAAAGTGTGTAGAACTCGCAGCGGCTGTCGGCTATAGCGAAGATGAATTATTAGAAAAATGGGCACGTGATTCAAAAATCCTCGATATATTTGAAGGCACACAGCAAATTCAACAATTAATCGTTGCACGTCGTGAACTGGGTAAAAGTTCAAGCGAATTAAAGTAATTTTTTGCTTGAGTAATTTTAAACTTAGAGATGGATTTTTTTATAGGATCAGTCTATAAACAATCCATCTTTTTGTTTTTCGATGATTATGTTTCAGATCCGACCACTTCAACTTGAAGACAATGTAAGCATTGCCAATGTCATTCGCACAGTTTCCAAAGAATTTGGATTAGCGCCAGAGTCAGGATTTGCTGTTGCAGATCCAATTTTAGATGATTTATATCACGTCTATACGCAAGCAAATGCACAATATTGGGTTATTGAAAATCAACACGGTACAATTTTAGGTGGTGGGGGCCTTTCTCCTTTAGTTGGAGACTCAAGCATTTTAGAAATCCAAAAAATGTATTTTATGCCTGAATTACGTGGTCATGGCTTAGCCAAAGATATTTTAGAACTTTGTTTTCAATTCGCCAAAGATCATAATTTTAAAGCGTGTTATTTAGAAACTACACATACACTTGGGCAAGCGGTGAAACTCTATGAAAAAGTAGGATTTGAACACTTACAAGCTCCCAAGGGCAATACAGGTCATAGCCAAGCATGCGAAATTTGGATGCTTAAAACGCTTTAAATAAAATTAGATTCTACAAATTTCACTGGAAAGATTTACAGCTTTATCAAATACAGTTATTTGATGAATGGATATTCTAGTTTTTTATAACTAAAGTTCTCGGGATTTGAATGTTCCCATAATCTTAATAAGTACCATGTTAAGAGAGAAATACTGATTCAATTAACACGATCTTTTTCTCTCTTCACTTAAAAAATCATGTAATTTGAGTACATTTCCATCAATTCTTACAATTTCACTGTACAGAGCATCTTAAGAAAATATTGACCTCTAAGTCTCCAGTTCATAATATCGCTTTAGAAATTACACTTAGCCATGATTATTTTAAAGTGAATATAAATGCAGAATGTACTGAATAAAACTCGCCTTTCAACTCGTCTTTCGTCGCTCCTAAGCGCTCACAGCTTAAAGTTTTCAACTGTTATTATATCTGTAACCCTGATTTCTGGATGTTCATCACTAGGTGGTGGCTCTGTAGAAAAACGTGCAGTTAAACTTTCATCAGGGATCCAAAAGGCCTATTCAGTCAATCCTGAAACTGCAAATCGAGTGTCACCCTACATTGTGCAAACTGCCGATCAATACAACTTAGATCCTTTACTACTGGCTGCCGTTATTCGCCAAGAATCAACTTTCCGCCCTTATGTCAGTTCTCCTGCAGGTGCAGTCGGTTTAACTCAGGTGATGCCACGTTATTGGCAAGCAACATGCCCTGGGGATTTATATGACGAATTAACCAATATTAATTGTGGGTCATTTATTTTAACTAAATATAAAAATGCCGCTGGCAGCATGCCAAAAGCTTTAGCCTACTATAATGTCGGACCTACTGCTTATAACACCAATCGAAAAATGAAAAAACAAGGCAAACGTTATGCAAAACAAGTGAAGCAACATCAAAATAATTTAAAAAGTTCCTTATAATTTCTAAAAATTTAATCTTTTATTTAACCATATAGACCTAACTAAGCTTAAGAGGATAAATTTTGTTAGGTCTAATCTCTTCAATTATTTCATAGATTGACGCATTTTATCTTCATCAAAATATTGCGCAAATGATGCAATACGTTTTTCAACAATTGGATTTTTCATCAGATCTTCAGCTGCACGATTTCCCAATAGTTCAAATGCTTTACCTAGAGCATTTGTTCCTTCATTTTCTGTAACAGCTTTGATTTCAGCATTACAACGTTTAGTAAATAAATCTTGAAATAGAATAGCCATATTTTTATCAATTTTTTGTATCTCAACTGGCGTTACTTTACTATATTTAGAAATTTCTGGATGTGCTGAAAATGCCAAATAAATCCAAGCTGTTAAGTTCTGACTCTCTTTTGCTGAAATTTTATTTACCAAACATTCACTTAGTTTACCCTGATACACACCGGCTGTAGTATTGAAAGAAACAAATGCAAATAAAACTGTAGCTAATAATTTTTTTAAAAACATCTTAAATACCCTATATATTATTAAAGAGACAAACGATTTTATTATATTGATTTATTACACATTTTCATTAGCAAAACATTTTAAATGATATAAAAGAGTTCTAGACGAGTTTATTGTTGATCGGCCTTATTCTTTTTGAATATCTATCATTTCCCTGTTTTTTCTTCTGCTTTTCTTCTTATTTTTCCCTTTTCTCCGACATAAAAAAACACCCCCTGGACTAGTCAGGGGGTGTTTCGAATAATGAGCTGGCGATGACTTACTCTCACATGGGTAACCCCACACTACCATCAGCGCTAAGAGGTTTCACTTCTGAGTTCGGGAAGGGATCAGGTGGTTCACTCTTGCTATTGTCGCCAGCACAACTGTTATGGATACTTGCTTAGTCTAATCTCAGAGCAGTGCTCTTCGTGCTAAGTTTTCTACCAAATGAGTTATTAACAGATCATATCTGAGTTCTTGCGAGTAGAACTAAGCAGTGCTTAATTATACTCTCATTTGTTCTTAAGCGTTAACTAAATCAAGTTTGATTGATTATATGTGAATCAATTGATGCTTTACATACAACTGTTTGGGTGTTGTATAGTCAAGCCTCACGAGCAATTAGTATTGGTCAGCTTCATGCGTCACCGCACTTCCACATCCAACCTATCAACGTCGTAGTCTTCA